>JAFDAE010000590.1 GCA_019314005.1 Deltaproteobacteria bacterium
AGTCACTTTTGATGACAACGGCAGACCGATTTTAATGATTGGTACGGTGCTGGACATCACCGAGCAGAAAAGGATGATGACGCAGTTGGAGGAACGGATCGAGGAGATCGAGAATCTCAAGCAACAAATCGAGGCGGAAAGCACCTTGCTCCAGGAAGAAATCAAGCTGGAACATAATTTCGAAGACATCATCGGAAACAGCAACACCCTCAAGGAATTGTTTCTCCAGGTGGAACAGGTGGCCCGTACCAATTCGAGTGTGTTGATTCTCGGTGAAACCGGCACGGGTAAAGAACTTATTGCCCGGGCCATCCATAGCACCAGCCTGCGCAAAGATCGTCCCCTGATAAAAGTCAACTGTGCGGATCTGCCTCCGAATCTCATCGAAAACGAGCTGTTCGGCCATGAGAAAGGGGCCTTTACCGATGCTACAAACAGGCATAAGGGGCGCTTCGAAATAGCCCATGGCGCCACCTTGTTTCTGGACGAGATTGGCGAGCTGCCGCTGGAATTACAAACCAAGCTGCTCAGGGTCTTAGATTCCGGTGAGTTTGAACGAATGGGCAGTTCCAGGACGTTCAAAGTGGATGTGCGCATCATAGCCGCTACCAACCGTGATCTTGAAGCAGAGATACAAAAAGGGCGGTTTCGTGAAGATCTCTGGTACCGGCTCAGCGTATTTCCCATTGCAGTGCCTCCCCTGAGGCAGCGAAAAGAGGATATCCCTTTATTGGTAAGCTTCTTTCTCAAGCGATTCAATAAAGAAATGGGCAAGACCATCACTTCCGTGCCAAAGGCCGTTATGGATAGGCTGCTGGCATACCCCTGGCCCGGCAATATCAGGGAATTGAAGAACGTCATCGAACGGGCCGTCATCACCACCCACGGAACAACATTGAAGGTGATGAGCAAATTCAAATTGGAAAAAGAAACAGCAGACCCGAAACCCAAGAGACTCGCAGACATAGAATATCAGTTTATACTTGAAACCCTTGAGAAAACCAGTTGGAAAATCGAAGGGCCCGGTGGAGCCGCCCGGATCCTTGGGGGACATCAAACGACCTTGATGCCGCCCTTGCATTTACTGCCCCAGAAGCAAATTCCCCGCAGCACCCCACCATTATTTGCGGAACCCACTAATTGTTGAGGGTAAACTTAGGTATTTCCACTCACCCCCACGCTCTCTCCGGAACCTCAAATAAATCTTGTCTTTTCAATATATTAAATAAATTTATAGGGCACAAACCCAGGTCGGCATCAAAATTGCTCATTATGGATGGCATGGAGCCGAAAAAAAGAAAAGAGACCTAAACGGGTTACAACTTAACCATGTCACCCACGGGGAGGGCTTGAAGCGATAGAAAATGCGCAGCGCCTTTCCTAATGGCCGGTGATTAAATTCACCGGCCAAATAGCAAACCTGATCGGAAAGGAGGTGGTTGAAATGAATGTTTAGAAAGTACAATTTGCGGTAGGAACTATCGTTTGTAGAGCAATGTCCGAGGAACTCATAACTAATGGAGACTTTGAGGATGGTGATTTTTCGGGATGGACTGCTATAATAGGCGAAGTCTTTATTAATGATGTGCTTAATCCGTATTTTGAAGTACTTCCAATTTCTGGGGAATACGATGCCATAATGATTGCTTACCCGGACCCGGAGAATGATCATGAGGGAGCCCTCATGGTCCAAGTGAGTGCTTCACTCCCAGAGAATATTGTCTCTGCGACCTTTAGTTGGTCAGACCGCATCTTTAACTTCCATGATGACTTTGTCACGGGGACCGGCGGATTTCCGCCGACAGACGGACAGGAATTCGCCGTTTATATTGCTAGCAGGTCATATGACGTGACAGAAGGTGCTCAATCTAGTGAAGGTCTCGATGTACCAATCCTTTTTTTGGTAACTGGTTTTTACGATGACATTGTCTGTATGATTGACAATGTGAGCCTCAAAGTATATACGACAGACGATATAGTCGAAGTGAATATAGATATCAAACCGGGCAGCGACCCGAACTGTTTCAATAACGATGGTCATGGTGTCATCCCTGTCGCCATTTTGGGTTCTGTAGATTTTGATGTGAACACCATTGATGCAGGGAGCGTTATGCTTGAAGGTCTTGCTGTCAAGGCAGTGGGAAAGAGCAATAAACTTCTGGCCCACTATAATGATATAAATAGCGATGGCCATGTTGATCTCGTGGTACAGATTGAGGATGATGACCTGGTTTTTGAAGAAGGCGACACAATCGCTACCGTCACAGGTAAGCTGAAGGACGGCATGCCTATCCAAGGTTCCGATACTATATGTATAGTACCGTAAATGATCTATTTCGATGAGAGCCGCGGTTAAACCACAGCGGTCAAGTGGTCTATGGCAACGGGGCGGCACTCAATCCGTTGTATGCGGTAGCATCGTGATCCACCAGGGGTAAGGAGTAGTAAAGACATATCAAGGCGAATGGTGAAAGGGAACAGGGTCCTTACCCCTCCTGTTCCCTTTCACCATAACGATGCATCATTAATTTCGGAAGTACTAAAGTACGTCTGTGCACCCTCGAACTTGAATCTTCTAGGAAATCAACTTGACGAAAATATATATTGTCTTTATAGGATTACTGCTCATTGTTTCCACTGCCCCGGACATGGCAGGTAGCGACTCCGAAAGAGACACAAAAGAGACGGGTTTTGCTCATGTTCCCATTGAAGCGATCGCATCGGAGTTCAGGGGGTGCATGGAACGATGATGTGGACCACTGGATGGGCCGCAAACACAGACTCATGATTGAACTTGGCTCCCGCCTCTCTGAAGACGAATACAAAAAAGACGGTATCATCAAACTGCTTGGTCAACCGGATCAAATCGCGGGCAAAGGAGAGGATTTGTTTAAACTGATTATCCGCCAACAAAGATACGAGTCATCCGCTGCTGACCCATACGAATTCCTGGTCTACTATTGGCGTGGAAAACATGATTTCTTGTTTTTTACATGTAAAGACAGCACCATTGTTCATTCAGGCTGGTGGTATGCGGGCGAATAAAAAATTATAAAGCATATGAAGCACCAATGCCAATCTTAATTTATTCCGGGATAACCGGTAAATAAAAAGAGTGTAACCAAAATAGAACATTGGTAATTGGGAAAAACCAAAACGTAACAGTTCATCCCTATTGTCATTCCGGCGAACCCTGGATCGTAATCCAGGGCAGGCGCCGGAATCCAGTTAAACAATACCCTTTCCGCATGGATTCCGGCTTTCGCCGGAATGACGGAGGAGAGTTGGATTATGGATAAATGTTCTATTTTGGTTACACTCAAATAAATTAAATAAAAAAGAGGGGAGGTAAGAAACATGAAATATTCACGCCGAATAGTAAGCTTCAGTTGTATAGCGGTTTTAATAGGTCTTTTGGTGATTTTAACTGGAATAGGCAAAAATTTTATATTAGGCG
>JAFDAE010000034.1 GCA_019314005.1 Deltaproteobacteria bacterium
ACCACCGTGGTCAATCCTTCCCTGTCCCCTCCTGTGGTACCCATTACAAACGGAATTGATTTTTCACAATAAAAAGACGCATTTGAATTGACCGATGATGGGTGAGTATAATCGACTGCTATCAGAGGGCCTTCAGCCTCTTGCACCTTGGCTATTGCATCCTCTCTTTCTTCCGGGCGTATCAACCGCACCGATACAGAACCGACAACAGTCTCTGTATCTGTAATCTCAGGGCCGGTCAGAGAATAAGGGAGTAGCTGAAAATTGCTGTCACGCAGGGCATGCTCGGCAACCGTTGTAGCCATATTCCCCGGAAGCCCGTTTACCATCACCTTTATAGGATTCATTAACACCTCCTTCAACGAGAGATCTCTCAACCTGAGGCCATTACAACACACTTATAACAAAAATTTTTTTGTACCTACGCAGGTTGTTGGGTTCACGGTTCAAGGTTCAAGGTTGGCTTCTTTGTCAGTCGGTACACTTTTCGAGCCAATTCACGTGCCAGCTGCCAGGCCTCAATATCTTCAAAACGTTCAATTCTCATCGCTCTCTAACCTTGAACCGTGAACCCCTGAACTTTGAACCTGAGTAGTTATGTTTTTTCAGGATAAAGGATTCTCAGGAATATGTCAAAAACATCTTGACATCGGCAATCAAAAAAGGTTATTGTTATTGCAAATTAATTACAATAACAATCGCTATGATATCTCCAATAGTTTCTCTGTCCATGACCACTTTGATGTGGATGAACTTTTTCTCCGTATGAGAGACCAAAAGAGCAAGATTGCAAAGGCGTCGATTTATCGCGCTATCCCGCTCTTAATCGAAAGCGGTTTGATAAAAGAGGCCTTCTTTGAGGATGGGCATCTCCATTATGAGCCGATCTACGGACACAGTCATCACTGCCATCTCCGCTGCATATGTTGCGGTAAGGTTGTTGAATTTGTCGAGGAAGAAATGGACAACATCGTAGACCGACTTTCCAAAAAGCACAATTTTAACATCCTCGACCACCGGCTGGACTTCACCGGTTATTGTTCCGAATGCAACAACAAAATGAATGCTCAAAACAATGTGTCCGTACAGAACTAGTAGATTTCGCACCAAGGCAAGGCCGCACAAGGATTGTCACCGCAGGCGTAGCAGTGCTACGTCGAGGATGCCAATCCGCGGAGAACGCCGTATTGGGGCGAAATATGCTATTTCTGCATGGACACCAAGGAGCCTTCCATGAACAAGATGCATCAACAAGAAATAGAACAACTTCAATTCCTTTTTAAGGAAGAAGGAATTGATCGCGCAGAGGATCGTATAAAGATCCTTGAAATATTCCTTGCCACTGAAAAGCATATTACAGACACAGAGCTTATAGAACTCCTGAAAGCAAAAGGGCATAATTTTGAAGCAAGTTTTGTCAAAGATACCTTGCAGCTTTTCACGCGTTACGGATTTGCGCGCAGGAACAGATTTGCAGGGGAAGAGCCCAGGTACGAACATCGGCATCTTGGTCACCATCATGATCATCTTATATGCATAAAATGCCAAAAAATAATCGAATTCGAAAACAACCAATTAGAGGTGCTGCAGCTTCAGATAGCTTCACAACACGGCTTCCACATGTTGCAACACAAGATGGAAATATACGGCCTCTGTTCTGACTGTATCAACACACGCGAGACATCGCTTTCACTTGCCTCAGCCAAGGAAGGAGAATATGTTCAAATAAAGGAGTTTACCGGAGGGAGCGGTATGCAAAACCGACTCGCGACCCTTGGGCTTCGCTCCGGGGACGAGGTTGAGATACTGACCAACTCTGGTCACGGTCCGCTCGTTCTTGCTTTGAATTGTAGCCGGCTGGCGCTGGGCAGAGGTATTGCCCAAAAAATTATAGTCCTCCCTAACGGAAGACAAAAGGGCGAAAGGCCGCAAGTAAGACTCAGCCAACTAACAGAAGGACAGAAAGCAACAATAGTTCGTGTGACAGGGAGCGGCGCCTTTCGCAAGCGGCTTATGGAAATGGGTTTTTTAAAGGGCACAGAAATTACAGTTGAAAAATACGCCCCCTTACAAGACCCCATGGAATTGATCATAAAAGGGTACCATGTCTCACTCCGTGTATGTGAGGCAGCACAAGTATTCGTGAGTGTAGGGAGCAAATAATGCCGAAGCAAACCTTTACAGTGGCCCTTGCAGGCAATCCAAACTCCGGCAAGACCACGATTTTTAATAATCTGACCGGTACGAGACAGAAGGTGGGAAACTGGCCGGGTGTGACCGTAGAGAAAAAACAGGGACACATAAAACAGAACGGATACGATATTACTATTGTTGATCTACCAGGCACGTACAGCCTTACCGCATACTCGATCGAAGAGATAGTGGCCCGCGATTTTATCTTAGATGAAAAGCCCGACGTGGTTGTGGTCATTATCGATGCATCTAATTTAGAACGAAATCTTTATCTGGCCACACAGATCAGGGAACTCGACACAAAGGTCATCTTTGCCTTAAATATGGTCGATGTCGCCCAGGAAAACAAGATAAAGATAGACAAGGAAAAACTTTCCGAATTGTTGGACGTTCCGGTGGTCCCCATGGTCGGAACCCGCAACAAAGGAACCAATCTGCTTCTCAATACGATTATCTCGGTTGCTGACCCAACAAAAGGAATTACTCATCAATCCCGCCGGGTCAAATACGGGCACGAAATAGAAAAAGCTATCTCAAAGCTTGAGACCTTTATTAGAAAGAACAGCAAAGGCAAGATCCCGTATAACCCCCGTTGGACGGCGGTAAAACTGTTGGAAGATGACACGGTCGTAAAGGAGCGCGTCTTGAATGGCACCGGAGCTCATGGGATGACAATACTCGATGAGGCATTCAAAGGCCGCCAAAGAATTTTTGACCTTTTCAATGACGAGCCGGAAATCGTAATGACTGAGCAGCGATACGGTTTTATCACAGGAATCATTAGGGAGGTACAGAAAACCAGTTCGGAAAGCAGGGTGGATATATCCCGTAACATCGATAAGATATTGACCAATCGGATATTGGGGATCCCTATCTTTATCTTAGTTATATGGGGAATGTTTCAAACCACATTTACCCTGGGCGCCTACCCCATGGAATGGCTTGATTTCGGCGTGGGTTGGGTCGGGGAAACGGCATCTCGCCTCCTTCCCCCCGGTGTCTTTCAGGATCTTGTTGTGAATGGAATCATCTCAGGTGTTGGGGGTGTTATTGTATTCCTTCCGAACATCATGATTCTCTTTTTTTTCATCGCGCTTTTCGAAGACACCGGATATATGGCCCGGGCGGCATTTTTAATGGACAAGGTTATGCATCTCATAGGTCTTCACGGCAAATCCTTTATACCTATGCTAATGGGATTCGGTTGTAATGTGCCTGCAATCATGGCAACCCGCACCCTTGAAAGCAAAAAGGACCGGATTCTTAGTATACTGATCAATCCGTTAATGTCGTGTTCTGCCAGGCTTCCGGTTTATATACTCCTGGCAGGAACATTTTTTGCGGCAAATGCGGGCAACGTAATATTTTCCATGTATCTCTTAGGGATTATCCTTGCCATTGCGATAGGGCGCTTGTTCAGGACGATCTTTTTTAAAGGAGAAGTTGCGCCGTTTGTAATGGAACTCCCTCCTTATCGTGCCCCCACGTTCAGGAACCTCATGCTTCACATGTGGGACCGCAGCAAAATCTTTCTCAGAAAGATGGGGGGAATAATCCTGGTCGGTTCCGTGATTGTATGGTTCTTGAGCTCCTTTCCACAAAACGTACAACAGTCAACACCTCAAAACCGACCCGCTGAATATGGCTCTGAAATGACAAGAGACGCGGTAACAATTGCTGAAGCAAAAGGAACTCAGGCCGTGGGAAGGATGGAGAATTCGTACATCGGTCGTTTGGGAAAATTTATTGCCCCGGTGTTTGCCCCCATAGGAATCGACTGGCGCGGAAGTGTAGCCATCCTCACGGGCCTGGTGGCAAAAGAGCTTGTTGTCAGTACTATGGGGGTGCTCTACGCAGCGGAAGATGAAGAAAATTTTAGCGAGGCCCTGAAATCAGCGCTGAGAAAGTCGGGCATGACTTCTGCCTCCGCCCTCTCTTTTATGGTCTTTGTATTGATTTATATACCGTGTTTTGCAACAATAGCAGCAATCCGGCGCGAGACCAATTCCTGGAAATGGCCATTCTTTAGTATAACCTACAGCACTGCGCTGGCCTGGATCGTCGCTTTTATTGTTTATCAAGGGGGAAAAGTCGTAGGAATATAGTCATGGCGCCCAACACAGACCCATTTCATAGAAAAATAACTTACCTTCGGATCTCCATTACTGACCGATGTAATATGAGATGCCTCTACTGCATATCCGCAGACAGTCTAAGACCTTTGTCCCATAGAGATATCCTTACCTATGAAGAGATCCTTGCTATAACACGCGCTTCAGTAGACCTCGGAATTACAAAGGTTAGAATCACTGGTGGAGAGCCGCTCATCAGACGCGATGTCCTTCACTTTATCAGGCTCCTCTGCGCTATTCCGGGGCTAAAGGATGTAAGTATTACAACAAATGGAACATTGCTAAAGGATATGGCGGGGCCCCTTTTCGACGCGGGTATCCGCCGTATAAATATCAGTCTGGACACGCTCAATCCTTTGAAATTCCGTCGGATAACCCGTAGGGATCACTTTCATGAAGTTTGGGACGGGATCTCTGCCGCAAACGAAGCCGGTTTTTCTCCCATAAAATTGAATGTGGTAATTATTAAGGGATTAAACGACACTGAAATACTCCAATTTGCCGCACTCTCTATCCAGCAACCATATGTAATCCGGTTTATCGAATTCATGCCGATTGGGGAAACAACCTTCTGGGACCGGCGAAAAGTCATGACATCCGAGGAGATCAGGTCACGGCTGGACTCTCTTGGCTCTCTTCAACAAGTTCCACCTTCTGTAAACGACGGACCGGCGAAACAATATCGCTTTGAGAATGCAAAAGGAAAAATTGGTATCATAACTCCTATCAGTGATAACTTTTGTGGTACTTGCAACCGTCTCAGGCTCACTGCCGACGGAAGAATTCGGCCATGCCTATTTTCAGATCATGAGATTGATATCAAGACCCCGCTAAGAAAAGGTTGCACGCAGGAAGAAATAAAGAGATTACTAAAAAAGGGAATAGCCGAAAAACCGAAGCGGCATTATGCCGGGTGCGGCAGCATTACCACCGCTCGACCCATGTCAAAGATTGGGGGGTAGGGGCAGGGGTTGCGAGTTGCGGGTTGCGGGTTACGAGTTACGGGTTTTGAACACGCAACGCGTAACTCACAACCCGCAACATGTTTCTTAAAATCCTCGATATTGGAACAACCAAAACCATATTCTCAAAGGCTATACTTATGCATAAGCATTCCTGCTCCGGGATAATCCTTGCCGGGGGATTAAACACGCGGATGGGCGAAAACAAGGCGTTTCTTACCATTCAGGGGGAACGGATACCGCCTCTATAGAATATTTCGAGAGCTGTTTGACGAGGTAATCCTTGTAACTAGTGTCCATCCAGAAATGGTAGATTTCGTCCCAAGACAAGGCCGCACAAAGGTTTTTACCGCAGGCGTAGCAGGAGCTACGTCGAGGATAGAAACCTGCGGAGAACGCAGTATTGGGGCAAAAGATGCCGTTTCTGGACGGACACTTAATGGGCCATTACAATACTTAGAGTGGGATCTTAAGATTGTAACCGATCTTTATCCTGTAAGAAGCTCGCTTGTCGGAATTCACGCGGGGCTCTTTTATGCCTCACACCCCCATGCCTTTGTTGCAGCATGCGATATACCCTTTTTAAAAAAAGAATTAGTTGAAATCCTTCTGGGAGAATTGGAACCACGCTGGGATATAATCCTCCCTGTGACAAGTGATGGGCATCAACCACTATGTGCTGTCTATTCAAAAAGGTGTATTAAACAGATTGAAGCGCAGATAAAGCAAGAAGAGTTTAAAATAGCAGACCTCTTCCAGAAAGTTCGGGTCAAAGAGGTGCCGGAATCTTCACTCAAGTCGGCAGATCCCGATTTGGTCTCATTTTTCAATATAAATACGCAAAAAGACCTTGCAGCAGCAGAGCAAATGAATGCATAATTATTATTATGAAAGCAATGATCTTAGCCGCAGGGCTTGGCACCCGGGTGCGCCCATTGAGTACACTAAAGCCAAAGCCCTTATTCCCTATCCTTAACCGGCCTATAATAGATATTCTTATCCGGCAACTTAAAAAAGCGGGTTGCGAAGCGATAATAATAAATACCCATCACCTGGCCGAGCGTATCACTGATTATCTCTCCGGACAGGATTACGGCATACCTGTTACAATCCGGTTTGAGCCTGCCATCCTTGGAACCGCTGGAGGGATAAAGAATGTGGAAGACTTTTGGGACGACCGCCCCTTTATCGTTATCAACACGGATGTCCTCACCGACATCAATCTTGCAGAATTTTACCGTTTTCATATATCGCATGACAACGCCGCAACATTGATCCTCCACGATTTCCCAAAATTCAACAACGTACAAGTTAACCGGGCAGATTATGTCATCGGTTTTGATCAACTCGGAACGGACCGAAAGCTACCAACAACCTGTCGTCGACTCGCTTTTACCGGGATTCAGGTCATTGATCCAGGTGTCCTTGAGTTTATTCCAAAGGGGGAGTTCGCAAGCAGTATAGATGTATATCAGGCCATGTTGAAATCCGGTTTCAAGGTAAAGGGGTACATCACAAGTAATCATTATTGGCAGGATATAGGGAGCTTCGAAGGATACCGTCAGGGAGTCCGCGATTGTCTGGAAGGAAGATGCCAGATTCCTGATATCTCGCTGCAGAAAGGCCGAACATACTGCGGAAGCAATCTTGTTATAGGAGAAAACAGCAGATTTGACGGATGGAATTCGATCGGTGATAGTGTTTCAATCGGCAATAATTGCCTCATCTCTCGCTCCGTCATTTGGGATAATGTAACCATTGGTGATGGAGTTACCATAACAGACAGCGTAGTAGGAGATGGAGCTGTGGTTAGCAAGTCAATTTCAGGAGAGATGGTTGTATGAAGAGTTCTGCTTGAATCAGAAACGGGAAAATCCGAAATTCGAAATCCGAAGCCCGAAACAAATACAAATGACTAAAATACAAAATCCGAAACAATACGACTTGGAAGATTGTGCTATTAATTACCAAGGGATACAGTACTGCGTAAGAGTGAATAGGGTTTTGAACATTTGATATTTGGATTTTGAATTTGTTTCGGATTTCGATATTCGAATTTCGGATTTATTCATAGCGATGTAAGAATCTGGGAATGCACTCTATATGATCCGACTAATCAAAAAAACATTCCAATTAATCCACCCTGACTTGGCCGACCACGATATCGCTCTCACCCCTTTAAAAGGAGATGGATCTGATCGGAAATGGTATCGTGCTGCCTGTGGCAGTGAATCGATAATAGTTGTAGACCACGGATCGCCGGCCAACAAAGGAGTTTCAGAGGCGGATGCCTTTGCGGCGATCGGAAGGCATCTGAAAAAATCAGGGGTCTCTGTCCCTGAAATCTATGCCTATGATCCTCCCTCCGGTATTGTTCTCCTGGAAGATCTTGGAGATACCCACCTTCAGAGTGTTATCAAAAATGAACATAATAGGGAATCCATCACGGCACATTACCACGCTGTAATCGACCGCCTCATTATTATGCAAATCAACGGGAAGGAAGGCTTTGATACGGGCAACTGTCTCGAGACCCCATACTATGACGTGGACGTCGTCCTTAATCGTGAATCCCGCTATTTTGTTGAGGCATTTTTGAACGGTTATTTAGGGCTTGCTATAGACTTTCAGGACCTTGAGGATGAATTCCTCATCATTGCCGGGAACGCCCTGTTAGATCAAATCACCGGTTTTCTCCATCGCGACTTCCAGTCCAGGAACATTCTCGTTAAAAACGGAGAGTACTACTTTATCGACTTTCAGAGCGGGCGTCTGGGACCCCTCCAATACGACCTCGCATCCCTGTTGATCGATCCCTATGTGGAGCTTTCAGAAGATGTTCAGCAAGACCTCTTGAGATATTATATAAGCCGGCTCTCCGACAGAATCCCCCTTGACCCTGACGTATTTTCAGAAGTATATCAATACAACGCCTTAAACCGAAACCTGCAGATACTCGGCGCCTTTGCCTATCTCAGCGGTGTAAAAGGAAAGGCCGGGTTTCGCGAATATATCCCTGCGGCATGGAAAAGCCTCCGTGCCAGGCTTGAAAGAATCGCGGCAAAAAGTTGCCCAAAGCTGCTTAAAATATTAAAATTGGGAGACAAAGTGCTGCCTTAACCTTAGGCGAAACAAGTAGGAAACAGTTGATCTCACCGCAAAGGCGCAAAGGACGCAAAATATCTGAAATGAGTCCCGACTTGGGGGGATTAAAGAATTTATCTGTTCTATAATTGTTTTTGCCGAAGGCAATTTCCACAACTTTAGCTCACTTTAGTCACTTTAGCTCACTTCAAACTTTAATGGACCTTAAAACTTTGCGCTCTTTGCGCCTTTGCGGTGAACTATTTTGAAGATCAAATACATACTGCTCACCTTTCCCGCCATTCTAATCATCTTTCTGATCATCAACTTCATATACGTCTCCACAAAATCGAGGCCGGAACAAAACCAGTTGGTCATCGGATCGATTGGCGATGCCTCATTTCTCAATCCTGTCCTTGCCCAGGACTCTGCATCAAGCGATGTTAACGCCTTCGTCTTCAGCGGGCTCTTAAAATATAATGAAGAACTCCAACTGACCGGGGACCTGGCTGAATCGTGGACAGTTTCTCCCGGGCCCAAGCCACAGATTACATTTCACTTGCGAAAAGGGGTTCAATGGCATGACGGCCACCCATTCACTGCCGACGATGTCAGGTTCACCTATGAGACAATCATGGATGAAAAGACCAATACTGTTCGAGGGAGCGACTACGAGCTTGTCGAAAAGGTGGAGGCGATCGACCCGTACACCGTGCGCGTCACATACAAAGAGCCTTTCTCACCCGCCCTTGAGACCTGGACTATAGGGATTATCCCCGAACACCTATTAAAAGGGAAAGATATCAATACCGATCCATTTAATCGAAATCCCATCGGAACCGGTCCGTTTGTCTTTGATTTGTGGGTAAGCGATGAAAAAATAGTTCTTGCGGCAAACCCGGATTATTTTGAGGGCAAGCCCCATCTTGACCGCATTGTCTATCGCATCATCCCTGAAACATCCCTGAGCGAGATAGAGATCCTGACCGGAGGGATAGACTATACCGGAGTCTTTCCTCACCAGTATGAAAGGATAAAGAAAAACCTGAAGCTTCAACTTTACCGCCAGGCCAGTCTCGGTTATACCTATATCGGCTACAACCTTGAAAACCCGCTTTTTCAGGATAAAAGAGTCCGCCAGGCGCTTACCTGTGCTATCAACAGAGAGGAAATTGTGAGGTATGTCCTTTATGGTCTCGGACAAACCGCCACAGGCCCCTTCCCTAATCACCTGTGGTACGCGGACAAATCCATTCAACCGTTCCCTTATGATCCTGAAAAGGCAAAGAGGCTCCTTTATGAGGCCGGCTGGAGAGACACCGATGGAGACAACCTTCTTGACAAAGACGGCAAGCCATTTTCATTTCGCCTGATAACCAATAGTGGGAACGATATACGGCGTGACGTCGGCGTGCTTGTACAGAGATACTTTAAAGAAATAGGGCTTGATGTAGAGCTTCAGATTTACGAGTGGTCGGTTTTTTTGAAAAACTTTATCAACCCGAAACACTTTGATGCCTGTATCCTCGGTTGGAGCCTCAGCGTAGACCCTGACGCTTACAGTATATGGCACTCAAGCCAGATCGAAGGAGGATTCAACTTTGTCAGCTACAAGAACCCTGTTGTGGACCAACTCTGGGTAGAAGGGCGCCGCACCTTTGATATCAAAAAGCGAACAGAAATCTATCACAAGATACACCGCCTGATCCACGAAGACCAGCCCTACACCTTCCTCTACGTAGCCGACTCCACGCCGGCCTTGAGCAAAAAGTTCAAACGCCTGATTGTGGATGCTGTGGGTAAAGAGACGTTGGTGCCGATCGAAATGACCAAGGGGGGACTGCTGTTTAATATCCATGAATGGGTGGTTCCTGCAATAGCTAACGGGAGCATGAAATAAATTGCATGGGAGTTATTACGCACGGGGCAACTTGCTCCAAAGAAATACAACCAATAAAACGCTCTCTGTAATAAGAAATTAAGGGATTGAGGGATTCTGTTCTTTTACTTTCTCGTAGGCCATCCTGAGATTTTGTTGAGCCACCCTGTCAGTCTGTTAAGAATAAGAAATAGCAACAGGGTATTTGCGATATGAAATAGCAGATTGGTCAGATGATGCCCGCCTGCGTTCAACCCGTAAATCTGGCAGTCGAGCATGTGAGACAGCCATGTCAATGGATGCCAAGTGCTGGCATGGGTGGTAGTAAACGCCCATTTTACCCCTTCCCGGGTTAATCCGGTCTGAACATTACGGTTCTCAGTGACGTACTTGTGGTCATCGTAATTTACGAAATCATGATTACTGACCTGCCAAAAAACAGAAATGGTCGCCACAACGAGAAATACGCAGACTATGAGTTTTAACCTCATACGAATCAAATCTCCGTGCCGTCAAGGGGAGAAAAAAGGCGATTACGGCATAATCCCCACCGGTGTAGCCGAAACGCCACCGAGGTCTTAATGACTCCGATGCCATACACGACAGACCTTTGAAAACTAATAGATGACGAATCATCCATATAGAGTGTCGGACAAGAGATTTCCCCTATACTGAAGCCTGCATATATAATCTGTGAAAGCATTTGGTTGTCAAAGACAAAATCATCGTCATTGTTTTCCAGGGGAAGTGTTTCGAGCAGTTTCCTCGAAAATGCTCTATATCCTGTATGATATTCTGAAAGTTTGTATTCAAGCAAGAAGTTTTGAACAAGGGTGAGCACGCGGTTGGCGACATACTTGTACAGAGGCATACCGCCCTTCAATGCCCCCACACCGAGAATACGCGACCCTAACACACAATCGAACAGCCCCTCTGCTATCAGGGAGACCATGGCAGTAATAAGCTTCGGGGTGTATTGATAGTCGGGATGGACCATTATGACAATGTCTGCTCCCAATTTCAGGGCCTCCTTGTAACATGTCTTTTGATTCCCCCCATAACCTAAATTCTTGGAATGGACGATGGTATTAATGCCGAGAGACCGCGCAACCTTGGCTGTCCTGTCCCGGCTTTGATCGTCAACCAGAATGACATCATCTACAATATCTTTTGGAATCTCTTCATATGTCTTTAAAAGGGTCATTTCTGCATTGTAAGCAGGCATGACCACCACTACCTTTTTCCCCTTAAGCATATAACTTAGCCCCCCTTAAGACAATTCTATATCATGGTTTATTTGGACTATCCAGCCGAGAATGAACTTAGTAACTGCTCAGGCGTGTGAGGTTCCGGGTTCACGGTTCACGGTTAGAGGATAGAGGCCAGAATGCCCAATCCGCAATCCAAAATCGGTTCCCGTAACTCGTAACCCGAGACTCGCAACCCGTAACTATCTGCTCCTCGCTCTCTCACCTTCACCCTTCAACCGTGAACCTTGAACCCTTGAACCCTTGAACCTCACAAAACAAACAATTATTAATCCCTCAATCCCCAATTCCAATTTTCTGTTTCTTGATTATCTCATAAGCTATTTTAAGGTTTTGTTGAGCCACCTTGTCATCCGGGTTTAGCCGAACGGCCTCTTTGAGTGCCCAAACAGCTTTCGAGTATAGGTTCATTCCTCCATATACCGCTCCAAGGTTAGTATAAGCTTCGGCATAGTCCGGCTTAAGAAAAATAGCTTGTTTCAATACTGAAAGCGCTTTCTTATAATTCCCCAATTTCCCGTAAACCGTTCCGATGCTGTAGTATGCCTTTGCATTGTTCGGTTTGATCTGTAGCGCCTTATGAAAATGCCCTATTGCCTCCTCAAGACGCCCATTATCTTCTAACGCCTCCCCAAGGTTGTAATGCGCTACAAAGTTGTTGGTTGTCACATCAAGCGCGTGCTCGAAGAGTGTGATGCTGTTCTGCCAATGGCGAATTTGTAACCAGGTGCCTGTCATGAGGACCAAGAGTAGGATTCCCGTAAATGTGGACAATATGATCCTTCGGTAGTGCCACCTTGCCGCAAGATCACCCACACCCCAGGCAATCATAATAAATAGGCCTATGAGCGGCACATATGTATACCGGTCTGCCATGGCCTGTTCCCCCACCTGGATTATTCCAATAACCGGTACAAGTGTTCCAAGGTACCATAGCCAACCTACCGCAAGGGACTGAAACCGTCGGGCTACGCAAATCACCAGAATAGATATGCACGCCAGTAATAAACCAGCCCCTGCAGCTTGCCATAGGGCCACCATGTCCTCATGGGGATAAAAGACCGCTAATTGACTCGGCCAAATCATCTTTCCCGTGTAGCTTACATAGGAAACCAGGCCATTTGCTATGCGGGCATTTAGAGGAAGCTTATCCAGAGCCGCTACGGATCCCCCTGCTTGTTGTGCATAGAAGGTCACAACACTCGAGACAGCCGTAAGCGCAAAAAGGGGAACTTTTTCCCAAATTAGACGAATAGCTGGTGTTTCTTTGATATTCAACCACCTGTCTTTGTTAGATTGGCCTAGCCGCAAGCGTCCAAGCGGCCAGTAGTCCATCAAAAGAAGCACAAATGGAAGTGTAACAAGCATAGGCTTGGCCATAAGGCCGAGAGCGAAGAATAGAACAACCAAAAGATATGTTTTTCCCCCCGGACGTTCGGCATACCGGATGTATGCCCACATCGTGAGCATCCAGAAAAAGGTACTCAGGACGTCTTTGCGTTCAGCCACCCAGGCTACCGATTCCACGTGAAGTGGATGAAGGGCAAAGATGGCGGCAACAAAGGCGCTTCGCCAGAGCGCACCGGTCATCCGGTTAAGGATCAGAAAAAGCAACAGGGTATTTGTTAGATGGAATAGCAGATTGGTCAGATGATGCCCGCCTGCGTTCAACCCGTAAATCTGACAATCCAGCATGTGCGACAACCATGTCAATGGATGCCAGTTGCTGGCATGAAAGGTAGTAAAAGCCCAGGTGGTCCCTTCCCACGTCAGTCCGGCCTGAACATGACGGTTGTCAGTGACGTACTTGTGGTCATCGTAATTTACAAAATCATGGTTTCTGACCTGCCAAAAAACAGAAATGGTTGCCAGAACAAGCAACAGGCAGACTATAAGTTTTGAACGATTGGGGCGCATGGTGTCACTGAGATTGTCCGTTGTTGGTCGTCCGTTGTCCGTTGCAAAAAAATATTTTTAAATCCATAGGTTATCTTTCTTCATCCGATGATATACGAATTTTATATCTAATTTGCAACTGACGAAGGACAACGGACTACTAACAACTGACATTCGGCAATTCGCCAATTCCTCAATTCCTTAATTCCTTAATTCCTCAATTCAATTTTAATCCAATTTCTCATACTTACATTTTTTATTTGGACAGGCAATAAACTGGCCTTTCTTTTTGGTGGATTTTTCTACAAGATAGGGGGCGCCGCATTCCGGGCACTTTTCAGGGAGGGGTTTGTTCCAGATGGCAAAATTACACTCCGGATAACGACTGCAGCCGTAGAAGATCTTCCCCCGTCTTGACCGGCGTGTTAAGAGTTCACCATCGCATCCGTCTTCCGGACAGACCACACCGGTACTTTCAGGAGCATTAACTGTGCCCCCGTTTAACGACCGGGTGTTTTTGCAGTCGGGATATCCTGAGCAGGCCAAAAACGGTCCATACCGGCCTTGTTTGCGAACCATCGGCTTTCCGCATTTTTCGCATATCTCGTCGGTAACTTCTTCCTTTGGCGATTCGACTATCCGAATCCCGCCTTTTTCGTCACGGGTAAAATTGCTGGTAAAGGTACACTTCGGGTAAGTGGGACAGGCAAGAAAAGGACCGTTTTTCCCGACCTTAATCCTTAGTTGCTCTCTGCACTCGGGGCATGGGATATCTGTAGCAATCCCCTTGTTGTTCTCTTTGGCAATACCGGCATCGACCTGTTTTAAAACCTTCTTAAACGGACCGTAAAACTCGGCAAGGGCCTCAACCCATCCTTTTTTCCCTTCCGCGATCTCGTCCAGATTCTCTTCCATGCGGGCTGTGAAATCTACGTTCAAGACATCGGGAAAGTTCTCTACCAGGAAATCGGTCACAATAAAGCCCAGTTCCGTAGGCCTGAAATATCTCTTTTCAAGACTCGTATAGCCCTTAGCCTGTATCGTGCTGAGTATAGCCGCATAGGTGCTCGGCCTTCCGATGCCGTTTTCCTCAAGCTCTTTGACCAGGGACGCCTCTGAAAATCTGGGAGGGGGCTGGGTGAAATGCTGCTTCGGGATAAGCTCCAGGCATTTTAAGACCATATCTTTATGCAGTTGGGGAAGGATCGTCCCGTTTTTACCATTTTTGTTATTGTTTTCGGCTGCAACAGTATACAATGCCATGAACCCGTTAAATCCTATCACAGAACCGCTGGCCAAGAACTCATGGGAATCGGCTCTTATGGTGACACTGGTCTGATCGATCAGGGCCGGATTCATCTGCGATGCCACAAAGCGCTGCCATATCAGCCGGTAAAGCGCAAGCTGATCCGCAGACAGGAAAGAGGCGACCCTTTCCGGTGTATTCAATGCCGCCGTAGGCCTGATTGCTTCATGTGCATCCTGCACTTTTTTCCGGTTCTTGTAGAAGACGGGTTTATTGGGGAGATATTCCTTACCATATTCCTTTTTGATAAGACTCCGGGCCTCATCCACGGCCTCCGGTGCAACGCGGGTCGAATCGGTTCGCATATACGTGATCAGCCCGACAGGTTCACCAGGGCCCAGATCCACTCCCTCATACAACTGCTGCGCCAACACCATGGTCTTCTTTGCGGAAAAGCGCAACCTGTTAATAGCGTCCTGTTGAAGCTTGCTGGTAGTAAATGGAGGATAAGGATATCGCTTGCGTCTCTTTTTGACAACATCCAGGACCGTGAATTCATGCCCCTCCAGACTCTTTACAATCTTTCCCGCCGTTGCTTCATCAGGTATGGTGATCTTCTCGCCCTTTTTTCTGTCGGCAGGCGTTATGATCTTTTTGCCGTCTTTTTTTATCAGACGGGCAGTAAAAGGTGGGGGCGCCTCCCCTTCCAGTCCAGCGGTAATAGACCAAGATTCTTCGGAAACAAATCGCTCTATCTCTCGCTCCCTCTCACAAACAATCCGCACCGCCACTGATTGCACGCGTCCGGCGCTTAACCCTCGCTTGATTTTTCGCCACAAGATCGGGGATATCTGATAACCAACTAATCGGTCCAGTATTCGCCGCGCCTGCTGGGACTCGAATCGTTCACGATTAAGAGGCTCAGGAGCAGACATAGCGGTCTTGATCGCACTTTCGGTCAGTTCGTGAAACAGGACACGGTGAAAAGTTCTACCTTTCTTTTTCAGGACCTCGGCAGTATGCCACGCGATCGCTTCACCTTCCCGGTCCGGGTCAGGCGCCAGATAGATCGTATCAGCAGATTGTGCCGCCTTTTTCAGATTGCGTATTACTTTTTCCTTCCCTTTTATTGTCTCATAAACAGGAGCAAAACCGTCCTCGACGTCAATGCCCAATTCCTTTTCCGGAAGATCTTTAATATGTCCCACGGTCGCTGCCACGTCGAAATTGCGACCCAGATACTTCTTAATTGTCCTAACCTTAGTAGGAGACTCTACAATTACCAACTGCTTGCTCATGCTTTATAAGTACCTCAATTTTTGTAATAATAATTAGAACTCAGTTTTTCACAGGTATCCGCAGATACAAGGCGCTGTTACGGGTTACGGGTTACGAGTTGCGGGTTTTACTTCCATTCTGCCGCTACGTATTGAGTAAATCGGTTGATTTTGCCACCCAGTTCATCGTAAGCATCAAACAAAAATTGCATTACCTTTTCATCAAGTTCATGTGTATCGTTTATAAAATTGAGATGAAGAATTGTTTCGTCACATGACGCATGCGCGTAAACCAAAAACTTAATAAAGTCTGCTTTATATTTCTTTCGCCCATAACCTTCAACGATACAAGAAGTAACACCTTTGGATGACCTTCTTATCTGACTCCCCTCCTCATATATTTCGTATTTAGGAAGTCTTAATGACATTTTGTGAGCTTTGACTGCCAGATCATATGACAACTTGTAAATTTCCAAGTCCTTATAATTCTTCATCATCCCCCTTCCTTAACCCGTAACTCGCAACCCGCAACTCGTAACAAGGTCCTCAGACGTCCCGTCTAACAAACAACTTCCCCGGCATCTGCTCCGCTACCCCTTTTATCTCCAACTGAAGAAGAATGCCGGATGCCTCACCGGGATTAAGGGAAAGTTGACGAATAATGGTATCTATATGAATTGGATAAGGGGTCAATGCTTCCAGCACTCTCTTTTCCTCTGAGGAAAGAGCTAATAAAACAGCCGAATCTTTCGCCTCTTTCTTCGCACAAATATTCTGAGGATGCAATATTGGATCAAGCTCTTCAATAATATCCGTCACGTTTTCCACCAATTTGGCGCCCTGCTTGATCAATTGATGGGTGCCGGTGCTCTTAAAAGACCGAACGCTTCCAGGCACGGCAAACACTTCCCTCCCCTGTTCCATGGCACATTGCGCCGTGATCAGGGAGCCGCTGCGTGTTGTTGCCTCTACAATAACAGTCCCAAGGCTCATGCCGCTTATGATACGATTTCGGATCGGAAAGTGGTGAGCCTCCGGCATTGCATGAATCGGAAACTCGGAAATAACCGCGCCCTGTTCGGCGATCTTATGATATAATTTTTCATTTTCCGGAGGATAGATCGTTCCCAGACCGCATCCAAGAACGGCCACTGTCTTCCCATGCGCCGTCAAAGCCCCCTCGTGTGCCGCTGTATCAATTCCCCGAGCCATACCGCTTACAATGGTTAAACCAGACTCGACAAGACCGCTGCTCAGTTCTCTGGTCATGGCGATCCCATACTGGGTAGCGTGCCGGGAACCGACAATGCCGATAGCCACGCCAAGGCGTGGCATATGCTCTCCATTAATATAAAGAATCGGCGGTGGATCGTGGATCTGTCTCAAGTAGCCCGGGTATTCATCATCCGCAAACGATATTAAATGGAATCCCCGTCTCTTGACCTCGGCCAATTCCTTCCGTATCCAATCTCCTCCCTTAAAGTTCCGAATCCCTGACACCACCCTCGGACTGATTCCTTCGACCGCGAACAGCTCTTCAGGAGAAGACTTAAAGACATTCTCAGGCGTGCCGAAGCGTGTTAATAGACGCCTAAACGTCTGATTCCCCACACCCGGCACAGACTTAAGCGCCAGCCAGTAAAAATATTCCTCCGGGTCCCTTTGCATAACCGTATCGGTCCGACCTCCAGAAACCTATAGTGTCCACCCTGAAGTGGCATCTTTTGCCCCGATACTGCGTTCTCCGCAGGTTTCTATCCTCAACGTAGCACTGCTACGCCTGCGGTAGGAACCTTTGTGCGGCCTTGTCTCGTAACAAAAGTCACCGCTTCTGGATGGACACTAGAATAAAGGCTTCATTGCTATAAAGAAAGGGGGAGACTGTCAAGCCCTATTAAGGGATTGGAGAATTTGGGGATTTACGAATTGTGAATGTAAGTGTTTAGCCACGAATGACACGAATTTTCACGAATAAGGCAAAAGCATTAAATCTATGATCAAGTTTAGTAACTGCTCAGGTTATTGGGTTCAGACAAACCTGAACAAATCTTTTACAGTATTTTTTTCATTCGTGGCCATTCGTGTCATTCGTGGCTGAATAGTTATTTACTCCCCAAGCCCTCAATCTTTCTTAATTTAATCTCCGCATTCTGCGCCGCGGTACTGAAAGGATAATCCTTTACAACACGTGCTAAGTAGACTCGAGCGTTTTGATAATCTTTTAAGGCGAGGGACGAATACCCTGTTTTCAAAAGCGCGTCCGGCATCTTATTCCCGTCCGGATATTTCTCAATAACTTTTTTGAACGCCTGCAGAGCGGCCTCATAATCTTTCATGGCATAATAACATTCTCCGATCCAGTACTGGCTGTTATCAGCAAGACCGTGTTTCGGATATTTCCCAACGAATTTATTAAAGAGAGCGATTGCCTCTTCATAAAGGCCTTTTTGATACGCGGCATAAGCGCTCTTGTACACATCCGACGGGCTCAATGCCACGGGCGTGGTGACAGCGGAGGGCTTGGAGGGGGCGGCTTCCTTGGTGGGCTCGGGTGGTGGAAGTGTTTTTTCCGCTTTTTCAGCAGGCGCGGGCTAAGGTTCCTCTGGCAGGGCCTGAGGGGTAAATTGGGTTTTCAATGCATTGATTTCATTTTCATTAGAATATACTTTCGCCTGTAGTATATAAAGATGGCTATAAACCTCTGCCACCTTTTTGTCGTTATCCGCGCAAGACCGCTCAATCCTCGTCACATCCTCCTTCACGCTATCTATATCAGCCGCTTTTCGCGGTTGAAGATATAAACATCCGCCCAGAGCAAATGTAGAGAGCAACACTAAACCCAAAATCACTTCACGCCTGATCTGTCTGATGTGTAAGAGCATCGGTCCCCCCTGTTATTTCATAAGTCGTACAGAAGATTGTTTTTAAAAAAGTATCCAGATTATAATATGTTGTCAAGGTCATATTTTCCTTGCTCGCCTTTGACAAACAACTTCATACGTATATAATAGGTGTCTGAACGAAAAATCATGTTCAGGCAAAATCCGAATATCGAAATCCGAAATGCGAAACAAATTCGAATATCAAATGACAGAATGTTCTAAACTGACCACGCCTAAGACGTGGGGAATACGATGTTTTTGTCATTGGGACATTCTTGTTTTGGTCATTGTTGAGCGCTGACGCTTCACTTCGTGCCGGATTGCCTGCTTCGGATTTTTGACCGAAAAAATGGGGTTTTCGTTCACACACTATAAAGGAACTGGAGCGCTTCATGAAATATTTCTTATGTGTCTTGGGACTGGTCATGTTTATAGAGGGGTTCCCCTATTTTGCTTTCCCGGACAAGTTAAAGGTATGGCTTGTAAAGATCTCCGAATTTCCAGCCCGTACACTAAGGGTATATGGCTTCCTCCTGATGGCCGCGGGACTGGTAGTGGTCTATTGGGCGAGACAATGATTCAAAAAAAACAAATTAGCGGCAGTCCGCGTGGGTCTGCGGCTAAAATAGATATAGATGGACAAATGACAAACATAGACTCTTTTGATTATTATTTACCTGAAAAACTGATCGCTCAGCAA
>JAFDAE010000259.1 GCA_019314005.1 Deltaproteobacteria bacterium
AAACAGTTCCTTTGGGCAAAGAGTCGATTTTATCAATGTATTTTTGAAAAAGAGCCTGCAATCGCATGTGTTCTTCCTGCATTATATTTTTAATATAACTCATACAAGCCTCCTCGAAAGTTGCCTAACAATTATACTTATATAATAATACTGTTAGGCAATACCTGTCAACCCCATACTCAAAACAAAAAAGCAGCTAAAGAAAACCTTTTTTCTTTAGCTGCTTTTTTGTTTTTATTAGTTTGACTGCCGTCAGGCGATCTTCGAGTGCCTTGTGCCGAGCCCGCCGCGTTGCGGCACAGCAAAGCTGGTTAAAATAAAATCAGACCGGCTCTGAGCGCAGGGAGCTTAAAGACCGCCGGTTGTTTGGCGGGCTGGAGCCCGAGCACAGAGACGCTGCCGTAAAAAATGATAGAACCTTAGGCCCCGAAGGGTAGCGCCATTAGCGTAATTAAAATATTGAATGCCATTAGTGTGAATAAAACAGGCCAGCTAACTTAGAAGCGCAGACTACCGCACCCGCACAGTCTATTCTGGCGTGAAAAGTGCGGGTTAAGTTTTGGCAAGCTTTGTGCCCGGTTTATATAATATGAATTATCGGATGGCATTTTTTCCTTTAAAAATAAGATAGATAAAAATTCCGTCCGATAATTAAATTATATTATGTAATCTGGATCGGCTAAAAGGCGGTGATTAGGGCCACTCACTCCCGGTATCAGACGTTCCTTATCCTTGATTTATTCAATTATTCAGGTTCAGCCTTATCTGTTTAAAAAGGATAACTATTAAAAAACGTGGTTATCAGCATCGCTTCGTGTTTTATATAGTTCTCCCCATGCTAAAATGACTACATCGGATTTTTCGATTTCGAAGCGACTAAAAATATCGTCTATAACTGACCTCGCAATATAAACGAAGCAAGGAAATTCACTTATGGGAAACAAATGCTCCCCTTCATGTCGATTTGCTAAGATTACATATTGAATGTCTTCACTAACATCAAATTGCTGACCAATAACAGGGGGATTTATTTCAACAAGAACGCATTCTTTTCCGGTTCCAAAATGCAGCTTTTTTAGAAAAGAACATTCTCAAGTTGGCTCAAATATAGTGCTTTCCAACGATGAAAGAAAATATTTTTGTTTGAACATTAGAACTCCGGATTACACCACTAACTCTATTCACTTTTACTGCACCATTTTCCAAGGCATTGGGAATAATATACTCTGGAATACCACCCTTATTGCCATCTAACGGAAGCGCAGATCTTGTTTTTACAACTTTTGATGGATCTTAAGTGTTCCTTCAATTACAAACCTTCCTGAGTTCTTAACCCCGCTGGTTCCACCCGAAGGTAATCCTGCTGCGTCTTGATAATTTTTCACATTTGCAGGATTTACTGGAGACCAAGACGCTCCTTCTGCAGCAGAATCTCCACCGTAAACCCTATAAACCTTTTGACCTTCTGTTGGAGTTGGAATTTTGGCTGTACTCTTTGGGACATTAGCGGAATGCTAACTTTGCCGCAACTGCTCCCAAATTGTACATGGAAGATCATATTTTCTTGCCACGGCAATCAGGGCATCCATCGTCACTTTCTTGAAGCGTTCTCGGAGTTCATCGTAGTTCAACTTCTTCACTTCTCCCATCGGCAATTCGACAGCAACCTCCAGCTCGGAGTACCGTCTATTGATCTTGCCCAGTTCCGGCTCCATCATTATTGTTCCATATCGAACAATAAGGCTAATTACCTGAAATGGAGCTCCTTCGAGCAAGTTCTCTGAGACGAAATAGGGCTCCAACTCGTCACAGATGCTGACCATAGCCTTACCGTCTTCACGGACTTTTCCCTTTACTAACCCTACTGCTCCAATTAACAAATGTCGTTTTGTCGTCATAATCATACCTAACGATTCGTCTTGTTTCCTGGCAGAGTGTCTTGTCCGTATATCCTGCGGTATCGCTCTATAAGTTTCGTCTCGTATTCACGAGCGGCGGCCTTGTTAGGGGAAATTTTTCTAATCTCACTTGAATGACCGGGTCCAACTTCACGATTCAGTTTTCTGACCTGTTGTTCGGCTCTAATCGAAGCTCCATCACGTACTCTCGTTCCTCGAGCGCTCTCACCAATTTTGTATGTTGTACCATCAGGACTCTTAACTCGATAGACGTGCGTTTCTCCCTCATATGCAAGCGAGTTTCTATGGATTGTGTTTTTTGAGACCGACGCAGGTGCCGACATACTCTTAACATTAATTGCCCCAACAATTGCAGTTGTTGCAACAGAAATTATGTTATTGGCATAATTTGCGGTACCTCTGGACATACCTGCAGCTTGCATGAGCTGGGAAGTATGGGCATCAACTTGTTCACCCTGTCTTAAACTTTGAACCCCTGACCAAACTTGATCAAGTCCGTGAGCACCTATTGCAGTACCTGCAAACCCGCCTATAACAGTAGGTGATAAAACGACGCCCAAAGTATAACCGACACTTGCTTCCGCCAAACCGCCAACGACCTGGAGTGAAGAGTCGATAGTATTGCTGTGTTGATTATAAAAATCAGTGCTTGCGTTCAAGCCTGCCCTTGCCATAAACCCATCCGGATCAGTAAACATCAAAGGATTGTTCAGGGCATAAACATAGAGGTTCAGCCCACCTTCGAGTCCAAGGGGATCGGTTCTAAGATATCTGCCTGTATCAGGATCATAGTACCGGTTGCCGTTGTAGTGCAGGCCGGTTTCTTCATCATAGTACTGGCCCGGCAGGCGGAAGTTGCTGACGATTGTCTCGGTCTCAATGCTTGCTTTGCCAAAGCCTGTATATCTTGCTTCCCAGACTATGGCGCCAGTATCGTCCGCGAGCTGCTGGGGAGTTCCGAGATGATCATTGTGGTACCAGTAATATGAACCATTTGTTTTCATGTATAATGGTGCAATACTGTCAGAAGTTCCCGGCAGATAACCATAAGATCTGATTTCCATGCCAGTGTTGTCATATTCTGCAATCAGACCCTGGTCAGTATACAGGTAATAAGTCCTTGTTTCGCCAACATCTTTCCACAGCCTTTGGCCGAATGGATCATAGTAGTAAGTTGATAGGACAGCGCTTGTTTCATCCTGAACTTCAGTTAAACGGCTGGCTTCATCGTACAGGAAAGTAAGTGGCTGGCTGCCTGTCCTGGTAATGATGTTACCGGTGGCGTCATAGGTATACCCGGTGCCGTCCTGGTTGATGAGTTCATTATTTTTATTATATTGCCAAGGGGATATTGTTTCCAGGCCGGTTAAGCGGTTGCCGACACCATCATAGGTATAAGTTTCACTATCAAGCCCGATTGGTGCATTGATATTGGTCAACCTGGACAATTCATCATGATCATAGGTATAACTGCCATGCTCGGTATCAAGGCTTTGAAGATCGCCTTTTGGGGTATAGGAGTATTGCCTGTCAAGGAGGGTGGCGTTCAGGCCGTCTAACGCATTGATGGAGGCTAATCGGCCGTTGAGATCATACCAGTAGTTTATGGTTGCGCCGGGCAGGGTCTTTGTACGGGCAAGGTTCCATAAATAGTTGCTGTATTGAACCTGACCGGCGGTTTCATGGCTGGCTGTAATCAGGCGGTCTGCCTGGTCATATTTAAAGGTTGCGGTCAAGTTATCAGGACTTGTAAAGGTTTGTGTCCAGTTGTCAGGATATGAATTGGCAAAGGTCTTGCTGAACGGCCCGAAGTTTACTGTGCTGATTGTTTTTCGATCAAGACCGTCATA
>JAFDAE010000260.1 GCA_019314005.1 Deltaproteobacteria bacterium
TGTGATGCGGAAACAATCAGACAGGATAGAGAGGCGAAACAACGCGAGGAGAGGGAAGCGGAGAAACAATACAGATACGACAACCCGGAAACGTATATGGCGGGGTGCAACATTCCAAGGAAATATATCCACTGCGCCTTTGAAGGGTTCCAAGGCAATGATAAGCTAATTAAGACCTGCCAGGAATATCGTGGCGGTGGGTTAGTGTTATCCGGGAATACCGGTTGCGGGAAAACCTTCCTCTCTATAGCTTTCTTGCGGGAGTATGTGAAGAGGGGAAAAGCAAAGCCGTGGTTTGTAACCGTGCCGGATCTTCTTCTGGAGATAAGGTCATCTTTCCGGGATGAAGCCGACCGAAGCGAAGCGGACATTGTGGATGAATATTCAACAATTCCTTTTTTGGTATTGGATGATCTTGGCAGTGAAAAGACGACCGAATTCACAATCACCACGCTATATATAATCTTAGACCGTCGGGACAGGGAGATGCTGGATACGATAATCACAACAAATCTAACGCTGGCGGAGATCAGTGAGAAACTCAGCGCCCGGATAGCGTCAAGGCTGGCCGGGATGAGAAACATCAAGATCAATATGCCAGATTATAGAAAATTAAGGAGGGTTGATAAATGAATAAGCCGCCACTGGTAATCCCTAACGAGATCCCCGTTGTCACAATGGCAAGACACCTTGAATGCTTAGGGTATAATCTACAAGACAACCCGGACTATAAAGCCATAGCCGGCCACCTCTTGTCATATCAGACACGTCATTCCGGGTGGGATGACTTCGCTGCAAAAATAGACCCCATTCTTAGAGATACAATGCAAAACATTTTTCAGGACTGCCGGGAGAATGGCTTTTTCGATCCGCGGTGCATAATGCGGAAAGGCCAAAAAGAGATAGTATTTGCACAGTGTGTTGAAAGAGATAGAAATATTGAATTGCCGGAATGCCTAAAATCCGACCTATGTTACCTATGTGAGCAACATACTTGTGATAGTCGGGATGCAAAAGGAAACTATAAACAGGACAAAAAATACTGTAAGCTGAACAAACAAAAAGAACGTAAGGATTGGGAATAGGAGGTGTGAAATGAAGAGGAAACTACTTTGGAAACATCGAAAAAGGTCACTGGAAAATCCAATTAAAACACTGGAATGTGGTTGTAAAATATATGTGTATGATGGTACGATTGTGAGGCATTGTGAACAACACAAACCACGTCAGCTGGAAGATGACACTAAAGGTACCCCAGTATGAACGTGAATAGGCGCATAATGCAAAGTCTAAACCCGAGGATAGCAAACATTGATACGAATATAGGAACCACCGTCAACACGAAGCGGATAAGAGGTAAGGCACTGATGAAGATCATTCAGAGGATAGGAGAGAGAGACGGGTACAAGTGCCAAGTGTGCGGTAAACTCTGTGTTGATGGAGAAGTGGATCATAAGTGGCCCCTACATTTGGGAGGCACGGAATCAGATGAGAATCGGCAATGGATATGCCGAGAACCATGCCACAGGTTAAAGACTGAGAAGGAGGCGAAAGAGAGAGGATGAGAAAGTTAGTAATGGTAGTTACTTTTTTAATCGTAGGGATGTCGATATCAGTATTTGCCGACTTACGGGGGAGAGGAGAGTGTCATGACTACAAGAAAAAGTGCAATGTCTTTTAGCATTCTGCTAAAAGAGGTCGATGGTGTTTTTGTTGCTCACTGTCTGGAATTAGACATTGTTACAACGCATAAGAATGTCGAGCAGGTTAGAACTGACATTCTTGACCTTATCAGCGCCCAGGTAGATTATGCTTTCTCAAATGATAACATCAACCACCTTTATCATCCAGCTCCGCCTGAAATATGGGAGGAGCTTTCTCGCTGTAAAGAAGAGTATGAAAAAAACTGAGAAGGAAGAAAAAGAACGTGACAATTAATAATTATAAAAACTAAATGGAGGTGTCGAGATGACAAACGTACAGGAGGAAAAAGTAGCGTATTTGAATTACAGTATCAGGGCATATTGGAGAGTAACGGACACAATCGCAGCAACAAAGAATGCATTGCAATCGTTACCAGGGGATCATCCCGTGAAATTTGACAGAATTCTACATAGAGAGGACAAAGAAGAAGGTCTTGAATCAGTCAAAGGTCGTATATCCAGGATGATAGAAAAGGAACTTGAGAATTTCGACGTATGGACACACTGGATGAAGGATGTTCCCGGAATCGGGCCTGTACTTGCAGCAGAATTGATAATGCTGTATTATTATCGATATCTTCCGATATGCAAGGACTGTATGACAAGGTTGGAGAAAGTAGACGGGACATATTGGTGCAAGACCTGCGAGAAGAGCGTAAAAGGCGAAGGCAATCTTGATTATGAATTAGACTACAAGGATTTTCCTACAATCTCCAAATGGTGGGCGTATATGGGCAGGGACATAAAAGATGGCGCTATGCGAAAAAGGGTTAAGGGAGAGCAATTAAACTGGTCAACAAGAGGAAGGAAATTAGGCTTTTTAATCGGCGAGAGCTTTAATAAGCAACAACCGGATCATCTATACAAAAAAGTCTTGTTAGTAGAGAAAGCCAAGTATGAAAAGAGTCAGCCGGACATATCGAAAGGCTGGAGGCATAACAAGGCAAAAAACAACACTGTCAAGTTATTCCTTGCCCACTTCTGGACAGTAGCAAGGACGCTGGACGGGAAAGACGTATCAGAACCCTATGCCATGGTAATAATGGGGCATACGAACTATATTAAGCCCTTCTATTTTGAGGGGTGAGAATGCGAGTTAGGAGAGGGGTGAAACCTAATAGCCGAGTGCGAGCCATCGTTGCTGTGAAACCTATTTAAATTTTGCGAGCCATGTCACGCGTGAAACCTATCTTGACACTGCGCAACAAAAAACTTAAAGGAGGTCATGAGAAATGACAAAAGAACAACTGAAACAGAAGTATAACGGCAAGAAGATTGGTGAGATTGAGCGAGAGATTGAAGAGAACCGGGGTATATCATTCGAGGCACAGAGAGAAACGATCTTTGCTCTCTCATATCTGCGGATGACAGGCCGGTACAAAGAGAACGCTCAGTATCGTAAGAGCGGCTTCGAGACTTATCTCAAGGGCCAGTACAACATGAGAATAGGGACGTTCCTTGAAAACGAGAGAGCTGTAATACATTACCCGGAAATAGCGAAACAATACGGGATAGGACTCGTGGCCAAGATACACAGGAAATGTGGAGCGAGGAAAGAGGCCACCGTATTCAGGGAGATTAAGGAGTCTCAAGGGAAGGGCCCTATCAAACAAGCCAAGATCGAAACTATCATAGCCAAGTATACACCCGCACCAAGTATCAAGGCTCCTGTTGTTGATTGGCAGGCTAAGTATGAGGCAGAGGCAAGGGCACATAAAGAGACGAAGCGATTAGTGAATGAGGCCAAGAAGCAGATTGAGAAGCTAAAAGCAACAGTGGTAGAACTCAGGCCGTTGCGGGACATGAAGGCGGCGATTGAGCCCTTCATGATTCCGAAGAAAGAAGCGCCAAGGCATGTGAGTTAGGAAAAAAAGCCAGTAGATCCATGAAACCTAAAATATGTTTGCGAGCTATAGGAAGGATGAAACCTAAAATCTTATTGCGGATGGTTATTGCTGGCATATATGGGTCACTTCTTTGTAGGCTGATTAGGATGTTCGGGTGAAAAGTGTAATGATGCCGGGGGTATGGAAAATGTCTACGGATCGGGAGCGCCGTGAAAC
>JAFDAE010000261.1 GCA_019314005.1 Deltaproteobacteria bacterium
TATGACGCTGGGAGATTGATTGGTAAGAGTCTTGAATCTTGCTTCGGATTCTGCCAATGCGTCTTTGATATCAATGTCACCAGCCGGTTTAGTTTTCGACATTATTCTCCTTTCTTTAAAAAAAATAGATTTGTAAATTTTTCAGATAAAAAAAGATACTAAGGCGGGGAATCCAGGCATACCTCTCTTGCCGTCCCTCAAAGATATTCTCCATTCCTTTACCGTCTACCTCGAGGCGATTTATTGCGCTCGAGTTACAGACTCCAGCCCTCTCATATATTTAGTCTTTTTTAAAAAGGAAAAATTGAAATTATTGAGAATTCCCTGCAGCATGCACCGTCTATCTATAATGAGGCGGTTAACGCTTTGTGTCCTTCAGTGACCGGGGGCCTCCGGGCCACACGCGCTTCCTCCACTTATTATCTAAATTTCACCGCATGGAGGATTTTCTAATTCCCGAATTTTCTTCTCAAGCTTCTTTCTTTCCTGCTCATCTACGATATATGCCACTGAATAATAAACTGTACCGGAACATTGTCTTCTCCAACTATTCTTCCGATCATGATATTGAACTCGGTATTTCACATTCTCAGATTCACCCACATCTAAAACCCTATCCTTGTTACACCAAACGACATAAACTCCAGCGTTCTGTTTTAGAGAGGAAGCACTGTAGAAAAACCCCTCAAAATCATAGCCCCATCTTTTGAAATCCACTTCTCCCTCCTTCTATTTAGAATTCTATTGAAGCTGCTTTAAGAAAAACTATGCTTCAAATCGGGATAGCCTAGCCTTAAGTTAACAGAGGCTCCAGCGTTTAGAGCTATCACTAATAACAAATTTCATGAAAGGGCAATAACTACATAATTCATCCACCTGTTCAAAGCTCACAAGATCCGAATAAGAAGTCCCTTTTGATCTGCAATAATGCTCGATAAAACCGCGGCATTTCTCAGGATCTTCCCAACGCGTTTCGCAGATTCCTGAAAGGTAAACAGCTTTTTGTTTCGATTTTTTCCAATAGAAAGAACGACAGTTCATACATCTAATCAGCGGCTCTATTAAATCAAATTTCTCTAACCGCACATTTGCGATAATTTCGATCAGTTCGCTTGAGCAAAAAGGACACTGATTTAAATGCATGATGCCCTCCTCAAATGGATTTTACCTTCCTTTAAAGAGATCTTCGTTATATTTTTTCGAGCAACCCCAGGATAACCGGCTCATTGAGATAAGTGATCGTAGCAGCCTGGAGCTTAACAGGAATGGAATTACTTTTCTTTTCCAATACAATCGTCGGATATACCGCCTCGGCCTCCTCTCTTCCGGCCACACGATTTAAATGGTTTTCTACTACTCTGAGGCGCTCTTTCGGATGGATGTAGTTCGCATAAGGGACACCTATCATTTTTCTGAGTGGAATTCCAATGATTGATTTCATGCCTTTATTTGCCATGTGCACTTTTTCATCTTGTATAAGGACCGCGGCTTTAGGGATCTTTCTGAAGCGCTTACGAAATTTTTTCTTATATTTTGCTTCTGAGATATCCCCCCGCTCTTTCTCATGGCCCAGTTGCTCGAATCCGATCGCGATCTCATGCAGCTCCATGAGCTCCTGTATATACTCGTCTGGCTGAGAAGACGGCTGTTCTTCTTTGGAAGTCATCATTGCCCCCCCCAGGAAAGCCACCTCGTTCCATATTCTTTGGAAGAGTTGGTATGTGCCTATAGTAATAATATAATAATATACAATATACAATTCAAGCTGGTAATAAACTTTTTTTGATAAAACACAAAGACGGTTTCTTGAGTACGCATTGTCTCCCCCCCCCGCATGAGGCAATCTTTAGGTCCTATGAGTTGATCAAGGGGAATGACGCCGACCTGGGTTAGAGGCACCAAGCCATGTTGAGGTAGTTTGGTAATAAGGCGTCATCCCCCTTTGGTTGCTTCATATTCTTTTCGCTTTTTAAAATCGCATATCACTTCACATCAAAACGAAAATTCGAATCCTGTATAGAAAGACTGCGGCCGCGACGGCCCGTAGACATATCCGGAGTCGCGATTGGCGCCCAAGTCCAGATCCATCTGGTAATCGTCAAAAAGGTTATAGGCCCCGATTAACAGATTTACCTTCTTTCCTTCTGCGATGCTGACAGCCTTTTTAAACCTCAAGTTAACTACCCAGAAGGTTTTCCCCGTTTCCAGGCGGTCTTCCACAATATATCCGGCAAAATGCGGGATCTTCATCTTCCCCGTGTATTCCAAAGACAGGTTGACATCGACCAGCTTGGGATCCGTATAGTTGAGCTGTGCATAACCGTAGGAGTTGGGTGTTCGGAAAAAGTCCCGGGAACCGAAATCCGGGTCCGGCTCGTCAAGTCGGCTCCGCTGGAGCGTTAAGCCGGATTTAAAAGAAAGTGTTGTCCCGACACGATAGCCGAACTCCCCGGAGATGCCGTACACCTTGGCGCTCGATCCGTTGATCCGATGGAAAAGCTTCACATTCTCCTTTGTATTAAACTCCTGCACATCCAGCATAAAGGCATCGGTGAGTGCCGTATAAAACCCTTCGATGCTGCATTGGGTCATCATGGATCCGTTTACGCTGCCGAAATCGAATCCCGTGTTTATGCTGTAGGATTTTTCATCTTTCAAATTAGGAGCATTTTCGACGATCATCCCCTCACCGCCCACCTGGGTGATATGAAGGTCCTCATCAAAGATCTGGGGTGCCCGGTATCCAGTGGAGAAGGTGGTTCTCCAGCTCAGGCTCTTCAGAAGGTTGACCAGTACACTCATGCGGGGATTAAAGATGAGGTTTTCAATAAGCGAATGTTTGCTCATCCTCAGCCCGACCAGCAGCGAGGGCCCCCGGTTAATTTTGATATCATCCTGGATAAACAACCCGAATTCGCTGTAGGTGTCGTCGATCAGCCGGCCATAGCCCAGCGCTCGGTCTTTGATCCGTTCGCCTTTGAACTGGGCTCCGGTAGTAAGGAGGTGCCCCTCCAACTGGTAGTTTGCCTGCGCATTGAGGAAGGTGACGGGATTCTTGCTGGAGCCGTAGGCGTCCAGGTCTTTCCCAGACCCGTAGTAGCTGTCCCGCTCCGCGTGCATATGGGACGTAGAAACATTATAGTACAAGTTTTCGGACAGATAATGATTCCATTCCGCGGACAAGTTGACGAGATCGGAGTTAATCCATTCCGCGACATTTGCCTGGTGCGGCGGCAGCTCGAAAAGATCGCCTCCCCTTCTGTCTTCTGTAATCCGGATGAAGCCAAGCTTCAGCTTGCCGTCAAGTTCCGTGAAGCTGTTGTAGAAGTTCAGGCCGAAGTTTGTGCTTTTGAGTTGACCCAACTCGGATAGGTTGTCCCCATTGAGATCGACGGGGTTTCTTCGCTTGTAATTTGCGAAGAAGAAGCCCTTGGTGTTTCCATTTTTCGAAACCAGGCTGTTCTGAAATCCCAGGTTGGTGTAAGGCTCGCCGTGGTTGGCCTCCTGATGGAGCCTCAGGGCCGTGTTGTTCTGTTGCGGTTCCTTGGTAAGGACGTTTACCACGCCGGCTACAGCATTCCCTCCGTAGAGAACGGAGCCGCCTCCCTTGACGACTTCAATCCGGTTCAGCATTTCGGCCGGGATCTGTTCCAGGCCGTAGACCCCAATCATGGAGCTGAAAATGGGAGAGTTGTCCACCAGGATTTGGGAGTATTTCCCTTCCATGCCGTTGATGCGTACCTGGATCTCTTGCGTTGTGATGACTGTTGTTTTTACCGGCACTTCGGCATAAAGCTTCGGAGTGCGGGTGGCAGTGACGACGATTTCCTCGGCAAGCTTCCTAAACAGCGTGACCTCAAGCTGTCGGTTGTGCTGGTTAAGCTCAAATCCATCCGAGCGGTAATTCATGAAGCCGGACGCGAATACCTCCAGGTGAAATTCTCCAGAGGGAAGGGCGTTAAATTCAAACCGCCCCTCATCATCGGTTTCGGTGGACTGCCCGGTCTCTTGAATGAGCACAACTGCTTCCGGGATAGGTTCACCACTGTAAGCTGTAACCTGCCCCACGAGTTTGCACATCGTCTCAGATCCTTCTTGATCGGAATCAATGCTTGCGTTTTGGGCAGAAAGGAACGGGAAGGACATCAATGATAATAAAAGAAATGATATGACAAGAAATTGTTTATTCAATATTCTCTCCTGAAAACCAGAATGGATGTGTGCGAATCAAGGCCTGCTGCAAGCTAGCAGGCTTGTTCGTAGGAGGAGAGCTAATTTTCAGGAGGGGCGTGAGGAGGGCTCGACAACAAACAAGCAGATATATTGAACCGTATGAGAAGGATTAACAAAACCTCTTATAGACGGTGGGGGTAGGTGGAAAAAGGCGATGTAACAGGTACTGATTGCCGAGCTCTGAAAATGACAGGCTGGGCAATCATCATTATTCGTGATCGTAGTTTCAGTGTGCAGGAAGTTGATGAAAAGAGTCGTAGCGAAAAAGAATGAGAGAAAAATAAGATTGAGGACTCTTCTTTTTTTAAGGCGTAAGTTGCTCATCGATTGCTGCCAAACATGTTGGCTTATATATTACATATAAGCTTCTACTTAATGTTTGTCAAGGTTGTATGTCGTCAAACGGTTTTGAACACTTTTGCTGATTCCCTAAG
>JAFDAE010000262.1 GCA_019314005.1 Deltaproteobacteria bacterium
GCAAAAAGAGTAAAGGACTGATTCCGCGCATTAGCCCAAGGCTAAGTGGTGTGACTAGTTCACCTTTACTCTTTCGGTTAACTTTAATTGTTCTTCTAAAATAATATTGTAAATCTAAAGGTGGTGTGAGAGGACAGATAGGGAATTAATCCCTATCTTCCTACTCGATGTGTGCTGTGAGTTGCGAAAGCAACGTAACTGCAATAATGATGGAAGCAGGCCTTCCGACCAGGGCTTTTAGGAGAATTGGTCAAACCACTTCTATGATGTGTCGGAGGAAACGAGGATGCATGAAGCGATAGAAGAAAAGGCTGTTTAAACAGTCAGGTGTGAATAGGAGAGATGAGCGCAAGCGAACCTTCCGATGAAGTGACGAAATGGCAAGTTGTTGTCAAAACCTGATAAATATCGAGGTGTCAGGGATAAGTATAGAGGAAACCTAATTACTGTCTGTACGGCAACCGTCATAAAGGGGGCATGAATCTTATTCAGGCATTATTGTGGAACGCAGGAAACTTTAACAATATGACAAAGGAAAAACTCAAGCAGGACATGCCTGTAAGACTATTACCAATGATTGTTAAGGTGGCGGATGAAGCCGTAGTAGCGGTGAGACCTCTGTAATGGGGGTGGAGTGAAGGGCTTCAATTATGTAGTTTATAATTAAGGACAACTTAAAATTTTAAGGATGATTTTTAATGAACAAACAAAGTCAATTCCCATAACAAAGATGATGGTGTGGGAAGCGTACAAAAAGGTGAGAAGTAACAAAGGAAGTGCAGGGGTTGACCAACAAACATTGGATGACTTCAACAAAGTCCGTTCTAAAGAGTTATACAAAATCTGGAACAGACTAACTTCTGGAAGTTATTTCCCACCAGAAGTAAAACGAGTAGAGATACTCAAGCAGGGTGGAAAAATCCGTCCATTGGGCGTTCCTACTGTAAGGGATAGGATAGCACAGCAAGTGATTAAAAGCTATCTGGAGCCAAGGCTTGAAGCCGAATTCTTAGAAAACTCTTATGGCTACCGACCAAATAAGAGTGCACATGCAGCTGTAAAGAAAGTACAAGAAAATGTACGTAAATACAGCTGGGTAATTGATTTGGATATTAAGGAATTCTTTGAAAATGTAAATCATGAGCTATTATTTAAAGCACTGAATTTGCATGTCTCGGAGAAATGGGTATTACTGTATATCCGTAGGTGGCTCGAAGCTTCCGTTCAACTTCCAGATGGAACATTATTGTCAACATCAGGAAACGGGACACCACAGGGTGGGGTCATCAGTCCTTTACTAGCCAATCTATTTATGCACTACTGTTTTGATAAGTGGCTAATAATCCACTATCCAGAAGTTCAAATGGTCCGATATGCCGACGATATTATCGTCCACTGTCGTACACATCAGGAATCCACCCGTTTACTTGCAGTTATAAAGCAACGTCTCTCGGAATGTGGCCTTACAGCTCATCCCGAAAAGACAAAAGTAGTGTACTGTAAGAAATCAGGAAGAAATCTAAAAGGATTTCCTGTTCAATTTGATTTTTTGGGCTTCAGTTTTCGTCCCATACGGATGAATTTAAAGAAAGGTGGAAGTTTTCTGCAATTCGATTGTATTATGAGCCGTAAGTCCAAAGTGCGAATCACACAAGAGTTGTGTAAGTTGAATTTTCATAATATGACACAGCGAACTATTCAGGATTTGGCAATATTGTTAAATCCAAAGATACGGGGCTGGCTAAATTATTATGGGAAAATCAACCGCAGTTGTTTGCGCCCCGTCTTTTACTACTTACATCATCGAATGATAAAATGGGCACTGAACAAATACAAACGTTTCAATCGAAGCAAAGTTAAAGCTGTCAGATGGTTGAGATGGGTGTACAATTCGTTTCCGAATTTATTTTATCATTGGACATTAGGTTATCAATTAACCTAAGTTATTGACTGCATAATAAGAGCCGTATGAATTGAGAGGTTCACGTACGGTTCTGTGAGAAGTTAGGGGTGAAATTCCCCTAGCTTACTCGACTAGCCTTTCGTTATTTTATTCTCGAAAGCACGGTTTTAGCGTTGGTATTATTAGGATTCAATTCTAATCTCTTTGGGGGTAGTTCATTCAGTCAAAAATATATAAAATTATATAATGACCGTTATATCATTATATAATTTATTTATCTTTGCAATAGAATATAATCAATCAGATATGAAAATAGAGTTTAGCACCCAAATTGGCGAGATCGTTCGACGTAACTTCAAAACTGCCCAAATCTTTGAGAAATACGATATTGATTTTTGCTGCGGCGGTGGAACATCACTTTCAGAAGCATGTGCAAAATCGGATGCAGATATGGATAGGCTAATCTCTGAAATAGAATCTTTGCTGCAGGCAATTGATCCTGAATCTAAATATATAGAGCAGCTTGGAATGGATCAACTGTGTGACTTTATTGTTAACCGGCATCACAGCTACGTAAGTGAAAACATTCCTTTCATACAAGCAAAGCTCGAGAAATTGTGTTCCGTGCACGGTTCAGCTCATCCCGAACTGTTTAAGCTAAATAAGCTCTTTGAGACAATAGCCGGTAATTTGGCAGCTCATATGAAAAAAGAAGAATTCATTCTTTTCCCCCTGATAAGTAGGATTGCCAAGAATTATGAAGAAGGTTACCACGAGCCATTGGAATCAGGCAGGATTCAAATGGTAATCTCTGAACTGGAAGAAGAGCATCAGGCAGAAGGAGAAAGGCTTATTATTATACGTAGTTTGAGTAATAATTATGTATGTCCCCCTGATGGTTGTAATACATTTGAAGTGACGTATCGAACATTAGCAGAATTTGAGCAGGATCTGCACAGGCATATACATTTAGAGAATAATATCCTATTTAAGAAAGCAATCAATCTGGAACAAGAGTTAATGAAAAATAGCTATTAGTATGATCTCTAAAAGTACGAAATATGCGGTCAGAGCTCTGGTATACATACAGTTACAAAATTGGAATGCTAAAAGGCCAGGTGTGTCTGAAATAGCCAAAGAGATTGAAGCCCCAGAGGCATATACTGGGAAGATCCTTCATACTTTAACCAAACACAGGCTTCTGGATTCCATGAAAGGCAGAGGTGGCGGTTTTTTCTTTTTTGACCATCAACCTGAACTATCCTTATATGAGATCATCATTGTAATGGAGGGAGATTCCAGTTTTACCAAGTGCGGGTTTGGTTTGAAAAACTGTAGTGACTCACAACCATGCCCAATGCATGACGAATATACCCTTTTACGGGAAGGATTTCTTAATATAGCCAAATCAGAAACCGTCGGTTCCTTGGCGAAAAAGATCCTTAATAAGATGGCAGTGTTAAATACCACTTTAGTAACCTGAAGGAAAACCTATCATGGACTACGAAGGAGGACTGGTTGAAAAAATCAAGAAATTGAGGAAGGAAAAGAATGCCATAATTTTGGCTCATTATTATCAGAACCCTTCTATTCAGGAACTGGCTGATTTTGTTGGGGATAGCCTGGACTTGTCAAGACAATCAGCTAAAACTTCCGCAGATATCATTGTTTTCGCAGGAGTTAATTTTATGGCGGAAACAGCGAAGATATTATCTCCACAGAAAAAGATATTATTGCCTGATCTAAAGGCCGGATGTTCATTGGCAGAATCCTGTGCTGAAGAAGATTTCAGAAGATTTAGGGATAAATATCCTGACCATTTGGTAGTATCATATGT
>JAFDAE010000263.1 GCA_019314005.1 Deltaproteobacteria bacterium
ATCTTCCTTGACCGCTGGAATATAGTAGGCTGATCCCTTTGATATGGAGTTATACAGGGCGTCTAAGTATTCCAGACCGTTGTGGCCCTTGAAAACAGGAGAAAATATTATTACGAGTACAACGAAGAACGAGACTAACATTGCAAAACCACCATAAAATTCTTTCTTGTTCGCAATCATGACGTCACCCCCTCTCCCTTAAGTTTGCCGATGTTCATCAGAAACGTGCCGATGACCCAGACCGAGAAGGCGCCGATAACAATGAAAAAGGCCCAGACCCCAATGGTCTCTAACCCGGCCCCCAACCCCGGTGATATGGGAATGACATCCATATCACCCAACTTGGCCGGCAGGGCAAATATCCGGTTGACAAAACCGGCCAAGACAGCCATGGCGTAAAAACCGCGGATCGTGATCCCCGGCACGACCTTGGTGACCATTGCGCCGATCTGGATACCGACCAAGGATCCCAGGAGCATTCCCATGGCCAGGGTGTAGAAGATAAAGCCGTAGACCGCGTACTGGCTGATCGCGGCATAGCCTGCAGTGAAGACGATCTGAAAGATGTCGGTCCCCACCGTGGTCATGGACGAAACGCCCAGGACATAGACGAATATGGGGAAGGTCAAAAAGCCGCCGCCAACTCCCATAATACCCGCAGCCAGTCCCACGAGCGCGCCGCTGGCAACCAAAAATACCCATGAGATGCCTCTGCCGCCAGGAACAAGGTCCTGATCAAATTTGACGATGGGAGGAAGCTTTACAGCCTGGAGCTTTTGGGGAAGTCCGCCCAGCTCTACTCCTTCGGATTTCCCGCCATGTGCATCCCCGCCGCCATGTGCGTCTCCACCGCCTCCGGTCTTCCTCGCTTTGAGAAAATCGATCATGGAATAGATGCCCAAGAATCCGAGCATAAGGGAATAGACGGTCGTGATAAATGCGTCGCTGAGCACGGGGTTGATCTCGTAGAGGATGCGGTTAATAAGTCCGCCCGCTGTCGCCCCAATAATGGCCCCGATCAAGAAGACGGCGGCCAAAGGCACGGATACATTTCCCAGCTTCCTGTGGATCACGCTTCCCATGATCGCCTTGGCAAAGATGTGAAAAAGGTCTGTACCAACGGCCAGGATGCCTTTGATGCCCGCGCTCATCAGAGCAGGGGCAATGATGAAGCCGCCGCCTGCGCCGATGCAGCCGGTGATCAGACCGGCGCCCATGCCGATTAGAATCGATACGATAAAGATACCGGTATTGTAAAAGGCCGGGCTATAAGCCTTGTGACCGCCTAGAATATCAGGCAGGATACCGCCGATCTCTTCCGCAACATGCTCGGCAAAAGCAATGCCTCCTATGATAATAGGAATAATCAATAACCCGAGTATGATGAGACGCTTGCGGTCTCTAAGTATAGTGTTGGATACATTCAGTTCCCATTTGGCATGGGCTCGCGCGCCCATCATCATGAACTCGCCTAACCGTTTCATGAAATTCATGGTAATTCCTCTCCTGTCATATAGTGTTTGTGTACATGAATTGACTATCGTCAATATCCTAAATCGGTCTTTCACACCTCCTCTCTGTCATTATATAATTTATTGGTAACTCAGGGTGAACCTCCGAACTTTAAACCTGAGCAGTTACTAAAATAGTTACGCTTACTCGTTTGGCCCATCAATTATGAACTTTCGACCTTGCCTCACAACGATCTTTGCTCGTTGTGCTTTCAGATCACCTTCTAATCCGATTTTTTTCATGGCGTCTTCAAGCCTGATCATCCCCATTACCCTGTTTTCTTGGGTTACGGCGATCCGGTTGAGGTCATTTTTGAGCATGATCTCTATAGCGTCCGTGATCTTGTCCTCGGCCGATACCGATGGTTTGATCGAAAGATTTGTTTCTATAGGTACAATGATCTCGTTAACTTCGTGTTTTTTCATTTTGTGCTGTGCAAAACCGTAATGATTTAGGGTTATGAAAACATGCGCCGAAAATCCCCCTACCCCCCTTTAGACAATGGGGTGATTTGGTCCTTAAGTTAAGGATATTAGACTGAGCAAGATATATACCATGACTCCAAGAAGAGGTGTAAAAATATAACACCATGAAATAACAGCCAAAAAAAGCTTTGCGCACTGTGCTGAGGTTGATATGGGAGCCTTTTTGTAAACATTCAGGTTACAGTAGGAATGGGCTTCAAAAGACGTGAATGGCAATAATTGAATAGAACCTAAGGGGTTACGGCATGAAACAATTAGGTTACATCTATCGGTGAATTCTCTCTTTTAAATATCTCGGTATCGATCTTCTCTTCTTTGATGAGCCGATGAAGATACTGCCTTTGGAGGCCGGCCTGTTCGGCTGCCCTGGAAATATTCCCCCTGTTTTGTTGCAGTATCCAAAATATATAGCTCTGGTGAAATGCCTTGATTACATTCTCCTTGGCTTCTTTAAACGGGAGCTTGGCGATGGCTTGGTCAAGACTGGGAGAAGGGTGAACAATCGCTTTTTCGGGGAAAATATCCGAGACTTCAATATGGTCGGAACGGCAGAGGATGACACCCCGTTCAATGACATTTTCCAACTCCCTGATATTTCCAGGCCACTTTTCGGCCATGAGCGCGGACATGGCCTCAGGGTCAATGTCGCGTATTCCCTTATGATTGAGCGTGGTGTATTTTTGAAGAAAATGATGGGCCAGAGTGGGAATGTCTTCCCTCCTATCGAGTAGCGAAGGAAGATGAAAATTAATGACGTTGAGACGATAAAAGAGGTCTTCTCTAAATCGTTTTTCTGCCATAAGTTTTTTGAGATCTTGATTGGTGGCAGCTAAAAAGCGGATGTCAGCGTATTTGGTGGTCAAACCTCCCACAGGCTTATATTCGCCCTCCTGCAAAAGCCGAAGGAGTTTGGACTGCATAACCATGCTGAGATCGCCGATTTCATCTAAGAAGAGAGTCCCCTGGTCAGCCTCTTCGATCAGCCCTCTTTTGTCTTTCCACGCGCCGGTAAAGGCCCCTTTAACATGGCCAAAAAGTTCGCTTTCAATGATCTGTTCCGGCAGGGCCGTACAGTTGATAGTTATAAATGAGTTGTCCTTGCGGGGACTATGATGATGAATAGCCCTGGCCACAAGCTCTTTGCCTGTGCCGCTTTCTCCGGATATCAATACCGTGGCTGTTGATTGGGCCACCTGTTCGATCCTTTTGAGAATTGACATAATGGCCTGACTCGACCCGATAATGGAAGGGAATTTTTTTTGTTGGTCAAGGGTCTTTCGCAAGGCGCTATTTTCCCGGGTAATGGTTTGCCAATCCATGGCCTTGTCAATCGTGAGGAGTATGCGTTCTTTGCGAAAAGGTTTGGAGATATAATCAAAAGCCCCTTTTCTGGTGGCTTCGATAGCGGTTTCAATAGTGGCGTAGGCGGTCATGATAATAACAACAGCAGAGGGTTGAACCTTTTTGACCTGATCAAGAAAGGCGATTCCATTCATTTTAGGCATCTTCAAATCTGTGAATATCACATCAAAGCGCTCTTTCTCCAAGATTTCAACCGCCTTCAAGGGTTCGTGATGCGTCACCAGTTCATGATCTGTATTTTCGGTTATAATCCTTGTCAAAAGGACCAGCATGTCCTCTTCATCATCAACAACTAATATTCTTCCTGCCATGATTTTTCCTCGTCACCTTTTTACTTTTAACGCAACTATAAACGTAGT
>JAFDAE010000591.1 GCA_019314005.1 Deltaproteobacteria bacterium
TTGCCGCCTTGGGGGAATTAAATGAAAGATTCAGCAACACTCTTCGAAGAGGCAAAAAGATACATCCCTGGTGGTGTCAACAGCCCCGTTCGAGCCTTTAGGGCTGTCGGTGCAACACCTGTTTTTATCAGCAAGGCTTCAGGTTCCAGGATTTGGGATGTTGAAGGAAATGAATATATAGATTACGTATCTTCCTGGGGGCCGATGATACTCGGCCACAGTCATCCGGCCGTTGTCGATGCTATAAATGAAGCCGCTAAAAAGGGAACAAGTTACGGAATTCCCACGGAGATGGAAATCGAAATGGCCAGGCTCGTCACCCGTGCCTTTCCTTCCATTGATCTGGTAAGGATGGTAAGTTCGGGAACGGAAGCTGCAATGAGTGCAATCAGGCTTGCCCGCGGCTATACCGGCAGGGATAAGATTATTAAATTCGAAGGCTGTTATCATGGCCACAGCGATTCTCTCCTCGTAAAGGCCGGGTCGGGAGTCGCAACATTGGGTATTCCGGGAAGTCCCGGTGTGCCGAAGAGTCTCGCCGAATTAACCGTTACTCTTCCATTCAACAACATCGAAGCAGTCAGGTCTGCCGTCGATAAATATGGCGATGATGTTGCGTGCATAATTATAGAGCCTGTCGCCGGTAATATGGGTGTGGTTCCTCCCCGTTCGGGATTCCTCGAAGAGCTAAGAAAGATCACTTATGAAAGAGGAATTCTCCTCATATTTGATGAGGTTATTACCGGGTTTCGTTTGACCTGCGGAGGCTTTCAAAGCCTTGCCGGCATTGAACCGGATTTGACCTGCCTTGGTAAAATCATCGGCGGCGGCCTTCCCGTTGGTGCCTTTGGAGGAAAAAAAGAGATTATGGACAAGCTGGCTCCTGACGGGCCCGTTTACCAGGCCGGTACCCTGTCCGGGAATCCTCTTGCCATGGCGGCGGGTGTAGCCACACTGAAAATTCTTGAAGAGAAAAATAATTATGAAACTCTTGAAAAGAAAACATCGCGTCTGTGTGAAGAAATAAAAAGAGTATTTAAAAAGAGACAGTGTAGTAATAAAATGAGTATTTAAAAAGAGACAAATACCCGTTAGCATAAACAGAATGGGTTCCATGTTTACACTGTTTTTTACGGACCGTGAGGTTTTCGATTTCGCATCGGCGAGCAGATGCGATACTGGACTCTTCGCACGCTACTTCAGGGGTATGCTCTCCAATGGAATCAGCATCGCGCCCTCCCAGTTTGAGGCCTCTTTCGTATCCCTTGCTCATACCGATGAAGACATGGAACTGACCCTCAAGGCCTGTGACGAGGTAATAAAAGATCTATGATGTAAAAAAAGAGCAATGAGCAGCGAGCAATGAGGACTGAGTAAAAAAGAGCAATGAGGGGTGAGTTATTTTTCTTGACTTTCACAAAACATTTCGTTAGGTTGCTTCTATGTTCAAGGAATGAACGGAGGCATGATAGATATGTCTGGCTTTCGACCGGTAAATCTTGAAACCGAAGAGGTCATCAAATTATTACGGGAAATAAAAAGAAAACCGAAGATGACTCAACGCGAACTATCCTCCTGCCTGGGAATCAGCCTGGGCAAGGTAAACTTCCTGATAAAAGCCTTAATCCGTATGGGTTTTGTCAAGGCAAATAATTTCAAAAATTCCAATAACAAATCGGCCTACTTTTACGTCCTGACTCCCCGGGGTCTGGAGGAAAAAGCCAGGATTACCTATCATTTTCTCATAAGAAAAAATAAAGAATACGAGCAACTAAAAGAAGAAATTCGCTGAATAATATATTAATAATACTATTCCTTTTTTAAAGATAATGTAACCCAGAAGGCGGAGCTGTATCAAAACGAAGGACTGAGCAACGAGCAATGAGGACTGAGGACTGAGGACTGAGCAATGAGGGTGAAGAGGTTTGAGGATTTGATTGCCTGGCAAAAAGCTCGGGAGTTGACTAAACAGATTTACCTGCTTACAAGAAATAGCGCTTTTTCGAGAGATTTTGGTTTGCGGGGCCAAATCGAACGAGCATCGGTTTCAGTCATGTCCAATTTGTCGGAAGGTTTCGAAAGGGGAGGTCGTGCCGAGTTTCATCAATTTATTGTCATTGCAAAG
>JAFDAE010000264.1 GCA_019314005.1 Deltaproteobacteria bacterium
CTATATTCTATGTCTTCAATTAACGAGGTTAATGGTATCTTTTGTATTATATTCCTTCCTGATTGCGTCTTGTACTTTGACTGATGCGTTTGCTGGGAGCATCTATTTGCAAGGCGAAAAAGATGGAGGTGAAGGGATAACTATTGTGCTTGATCCAGGACACGGGGGGCATGATCCCGGCGCAATAGGGCCTGGAGGTCTCAAAGAAAAAGATATCGCTCTTTCCCTGGCTCAGGCCGTGAAAAAAAGGCTGTCTGGTCACTACAATGTATTGCTGACCCGGACAGATGACTATTGGATTGATGTGGAAGAACGGGCGGCAACGGCAAATCGCAATAAAGCAAACCTGTTTATCAGTATTCACACAGGTGGGAGTTTTCGACATAAGGCAAGCGGTCTCGCAACTTTTTACTGGTCTGGAGAAAAAACCAAAAGGGTTAGTCATATCTTAGGGGCCGCAGAGGAATGGGGCGCTGAGAGCGGGTCGGCGGAATGGGAGCGTATACAGGAAAGGTACCTGTCAAAGAGTCGGACATTGGCGAGACGAGTACACAAGGAACTGATAGGACGTTTAAATATCAATGACAGAGGGTGTAGGGCAGCTCCTCTATATGTCATTGCCAGTGCGGACATGCCCGCTATACTTGTGGAAGTAGGATATGTGACCAATCCGGCCGAAGAAAAACAATTGGGCAATCAATTGTTTTTGGGGATAATCGCAGAGGGGTTGAGCAAGGGGATAACCGCTTTTGTTCAAGAAGAGATTAACAATTTAAGGAAGTAAGGGTCGATGGGAGACCTTTGCACAATGTGACATTTTGTTGTCAGGCAAGGAAGGCGAAAATTTTAACCGGAGGAATACATAAGGTATTTCGAGGATTAAAGTTTGAAGCCTGACGCCGCATCACGGGAAAATGGCAGTTGTGCAAAGGTCTCGATGGTTTCGTAATCGAGGAGAGAGGAATTTTGCCGTAAATTGTGGGTTGTATTAAGATTGAATACGTGGTATTAAACCTTTTTTTCTAATATCAGACATGAGCTAAAGATGATTTCGGGGCGTGGCGCAGCCTGGCAGCGCGTCTGCTTTGGGAGCAGAAAGTCGGAGGTTCAAATCCTCTCGCCCCGACCAATAAAATCAATCAGTTAAGCCGTCAGTATTTTTGGCGGCTTTCTTTTTTGTAAGGAATTTAGGAAGTAAGGAATTGCGTATTATTTAAAGACATTATAAATGCGTCAAATTGAATAATTCAGCAAGCTTTGACTTCGTTTTATTTTTCTCTAACGAATGTTTCATAGCTCGTCCGGTATATTTCGGTGAGGGTAAGAAAGGCGGTCATGATCAGTGGGCCATAGATAATCCCAAGAATTCCGAATACTTTTAATCCTCCCAGAATAGATAGAATAATGAGCAATGTGTGCATCTTTACCTTGTGGCCTACCAGCTTGGGTTTAAGCAGGTATTCTATCAATCCTGTAATGAGAACATATATAACGACAAAACCAATTCCTGCTGCTATTCTTCCCTTTAAAAAGAGGTAGATAGCCGCAGGAATAAATACCACGGAGATGCCGACTATGGGGAGGAAGGCCAGGAGGGCCATCATAAACCCCCAGAGAAAGGGAGAACTTAATCCGAAAAATGCAAATGTGATCCCTCCCAGTATACCCTGTATCAAGCCTGCCAAACCATTGCCAACAAGGATTGCTCCCGCCATTTCCTGAAATTTGGCAATCAGTTTTTGATCCTGTTCAGCGGGAAGGGGGGAAAGATCGACTAAGAAATCGATCAATTTTTGCCCATCAATCAACAAAAAGAAGATAATCATTATCATGAGAAGGAAATTGACGATTAAACTCAACATATTAGACGCAATAGCCCTGGCCTGCTCGTACAAATAAAGGCCCACCTCTTTACCGATATCGGACAACGCCTTGTTAAAACTTTCAGAATCGAGGTGTATATTATAACCTTCAAGTATCTTTTGTATTTTATCAGCCCATTCGCTGTTTTGTAGCAGATCTTTAGTGTGCTGGGCTATGGCGGCGTCTCTGCCCATTTGATAGAGGTCGTATGCCTCCTGAGAAAGAGCTCCGACAAAAAACACAACGGGGACAAAGACGACCAGGAAAATGACCAGACATGTTAAGAGAGATGCCCAGTTCGATTTCATTTTCTTTAGAAAAAGGGAATAGACAGGATAAAAGATTCCTGTAAGGACAAAGGCGAGGATTAGTATGGATAAAAACGGCCAGAGCAATTTCCCGAGTAAGAGCCCCGAAACAAGGAAGAGGATCAAGAAGTACTTGAAGATCGTCTGGCCTTGCTTTTTTTCTCCTTCCAGGTTCACCTTTTCTGTTTGTCGTTGTTGGTCGTCCATAATGCTTATAACCCCACAAGGCCGGTTTACATTTATTGATGGGTTGTGAACAATTTAAAGAAAATCGTAACTACTCAGGTTGTTAGGTTCACGGTTCAGGGTTCAGGGTTCACGGTTAAAGAGAGGTTATACGAATGCGGAATTCATCCGGCTCTTGCGAAAATGCCAAGCGGTCTTGCAATGGATCTTAGAGGAAACTCTATGCTGCCTTGTAAATGTGAAGAGCGCAAGGTGAGCAACCCTGAACCGTGAACCTTGAACCCCTAAACATTGAACCTGAGCAGTTACAGAAAATCTACTATATGAGATCGTGAAAAGTCAATATAATGTGTCATAAAAAGTCTTGAGTTAGCCGTTATTGATGTTTTTTTAGCATCATCGGGGATTTTTTGCAGTAGCGGCAAAATATTATTTGACAACCCGTGGCCTGTAGCCTTAAAAGAATATAAACAATAAGTCATCAATATTGAGATCACTAAAAAGGGGAAGATATCATGATTGTTGGAAGGTTAGCCTCGAATAAAATTGGTTATATGAGACTCTTTGCGCTATTTGCTCTGTTTGGCTTTATTATGCTTGCTCCGGCGTGCAAAGATGAGACAACAGAGCCGCAGCACAAGTGTCCTACGGCAAAGAAGATTACAATTGCAGATATTAAGGGGAACTCCAAAAATTTGGATAATCAGAATTCTGTTTTAAAGGGTACGGTCATAGAATCACAAGATGTAAAAAATTATACCTATCTCAATCTTAAGGATTCTACAGGCCAGATCTGGGCCGCTATCCCAAAGACACCGGTTGAAACAGGAAAAGAGATAGAGATATCTAATATCATCGTGATGCAGGACTTTCAGAGTAAAACACTTAATAAGACCTTTGATATCATATTATTTGCCGTACCTTCAGGAGGAAGCCGGGTTGGTTCCATGCCCCCAGGAGGGATGCCTCCAGGAATGGAGATGCCTCCAGGCGATATGCCTCCCGGAACGGAGATGCCTCCCGGTATGATGTCTGAGATGCCTCCTGGTATGATGCCGGGCGGCATGCCTCGCGGGTCTATGCCGGCAGAGGGGATGGGTGCCGTTCAACCCAAAACTATCTCCCAAGAGATAAAGGTAAGTAAAGCTACAGGCGAAGATGCCTATGCAATAGAAGAAATTTATGCCAAGAAGAAAGATCTTGCGCAGAAGCCGGTTAGGGTGCGTGCAAAGGTCGTGAAGTTTTTGCCTGAAATTATGGGGAAAAACTGGATTCATATACAGGACGGGACCGGCAGCGCAGAAAATAACAACTATGATATAACAGTAAGCACTCTTGAAACTGCGGCTGTTG
>JAFDAE010000035.1 GCA_019314005.1 Deltaproteobacteria bacterium
TGCGTTAAACTCAGATCCTACAAAAGGATAGTTTGGTGGGACCCGATAAGCTAATTCGTTTTCAAAATACGCGGCCATCTCCGTAATAACCGTTGTATCGATACCATTAGTCTCTCCGGTGAGCGCTATGCGTTCCATAATGACAGCTTCAATAGGGGTATTGCCGGTTCGTTCTCCAAAACCGAGCAGAGTCCCGTTGATAGCGCCACATCCGTACAACCATGAAGTTGTGGCATTTATGACCACTTTGTGAAAGTCATTGTGGCCATGCCATTCTAAAAGGCGCCCCGGCACTCCGGCATCTTCTATAAACGCTCTTACAAGCTTTGGTACACTTCTTGGGAGGGCCGCCCCTGGATATGTGACACCAAATCCGAGCGTGTCGCACATACGAATTTTTACGTCTATCCCTGTTTCTTCTCGGAGCTTCATAAGTTCAATAGCAAAAGGGATGCAAAATCCGTAAATGTCCGCCCGGGTGACATCCTCAAAGTGGCATCTCGGCACAATTCCCATATCAAGGGCCTTTTTAACAATCTTCAGATAAGCCGCCATTGCCTTTTTTCTGGTCATATTCAACTTGTAAAAGATATGATAGTCCGACACTGAGGTGAGTATGCCGGTCTCCTTTAGCCCCATTTTCTTAACTAATGCGAGGTCCTTTTCATTGGCCCGTATCCAGCCCGTTATTTCCGGATATTTGTACCCTTTTTCAAGACATTTCGTAACCGCTTCTTTATCCCTTTTGCTGTAAAGAAAAAATTCGCTTTGGTGGATAACGCCATTGGGTCCTCCCATGCGATGAAGGAGGTCAAATATATGGGTAATCTGGTCCACTGTATAAGGAGGTCGTGCCTGCTGACCGTCTCTGAAGGTGGAATCACTGATTCGAAACTCATCTGCCGGATCAGGCGCAATCATTTTAAAATCAAAATCGATCCGGCTGACGGTATCATACGGGAAAACCCCTCTTTGGAGATTCGGTTCATCTATTTCACAAAGCCGGTGCTCCCAGAATTTGGAGTGCTCATGTACCAGAACACGTCTGTTTTTGTCCCATTTGGCCATAATTTAATAATACCCCGTTTTTGCATTGACGATTTTCTATTGAAGATTGATGGCGGCTGCAAAGCCGATCCCCTCAATTGGTTCAAATGATGGTCAAGATTTTTTTATTCTTTTTAAACCATCAACCAACAAAAAAGCAAAAGATAATATTTACTTTCTATTTTCTGTCCTCTATTATCTATACCACGCTATCCTTTTGCTTTTGCCAACAGTGCCCGATATTCTTCATTCACACGTTTCTGGATGACTGATATGGTCTTTTTATCCAGGTGACGAAAGCGTCTCTGGGTTTTGAGAAACTCTGTGATCGGCTTTGGCTTTTTGATCTCCTTGGATATGATGGTCTTGCCGTCGATTACCTCATAGAGAGGAAACACCTTTGTCTGGACAGCGAGGCGGCTGGTCATAATAGCGCTGTCTCCCCTGGATCCCCAACCAGTGGGGCAGGGCGACAAGATGTGAACATAAGCCGGTCCTTTAACCATAGATGCCTTTTTTACCTTATTCATAAGATCAAGATGATACGCAACCGTCGCTGTTGCCACATACGGTATATTGTGCGCTTCAGCAATAGCAGGGACATTCTTTTTCCATGTATACTGGCCGATGCTCAATTCTCCGGGAGGTGACGTAGTGGTCATGGCGCCGTACGGAGTACAACTGGAGCGTTGGACACCGGTGTTCATGTACGCTTCGTTGTCAAAACAAAGGTATGTAAAGTCATGCCCCCGTTCAAAAGCGCCTGAAAGCGACTGAAGACCGATATCCGCGGTCGCGCCGTCACCACCCATGGCAACGATATTGGGCCGCTTTTTAGGAAGCTTCCCTTTGCGCATCATTGCCTTCCGTGCTGCTTCGATTCCTGTTGCCACAGCAGAGGAGTTTTCAAATGCCACATGTATCCATGGAATTCTCCAGGCAGTCTGCGGAAAGGAGGATGTTATGATTTCCATACACCCGGTCGCGCTCGCCACTATAGTATCATTTCCGAGGGCTTTCATGGCAAGGCGCAGAGCTAAGACCTCCCCGCATCCTTGACAGGCCCTGTGTCCATAGGCGAGTGGCTCCACCTTTGGTAATGTTTTTTGGGTAAATGGTTTAAATTTTTTCAGGTCGTTGGCTGCATTATTACTCATTTTTCCCTCACTCCAATCATCTCGTAAACAGGGCCTTTCCCCTTTTTAGCATACCGTGTAGCCTTTGTGACAATCTCTTCAAACATGTCGGTAGTCACGTCACGCCCGCCGAGGCCCGCAACAAACCCAAATATTTGAGGTCTCTCTTTTTGGTTATATAGGGCTGATTTGACTTCCATGTAAACCGGCCCACCCTGCGATCCGTAGGATATAGCGCGATCAACAACTGCAAGCGTCTTTATCCCCTTGACCGCCCGCTGGAATTCCTGAAGCGGAAATGGTCTCCACAGCCGGAATCTCATCAGGCCGACCGGAATCCCTTTATCCCGCATAGCGTCAACAGCAGTCATCGCTGTTTCGCTGATAGAACCCATAGTCATAAGGACGATTTCAGCCCCTTTTGTTTTATAGGTCTCAATCGGTTTGTAGTGACGCCCGTAAAGTTTGCCGAACTCTTTCCACTCGTCGATGATGACTTTTTTCGAAGCGGTAATCGCTGTTTCATACTGCTTCTTTGCCTCCGTAAAGACAGCCGGCAGTCCTACGCCTCCCATGGTTATGGGATGCTTTGTGTCAAGTGTCAGTTTTGGTTTATATGGTTTGAGATATTTTTTTGCCTCAGCCTGTGTCATCATTTCTATTGGTTCGACCACATGGCTAAGCGTAAATCCATCCAGATTGACCATAACCGGAAGAAGTACATCGGCGTGCTCGGCAACCTTGAAGGCGTGCAACGTCAGATCAAACGCCTCCTGACCATTTTCAGCAAAGGTTTGAATCCAGCAGCAATCCCGCTCAGACATAACGTCGCTGTGATCATTCCAGATGCTGATAGGGCCGGACATGGAGCGGTTTGCCAGAGTCATCACGATCGGCATACGAAGCGCGGGCGCGATATATAGAATCTCATGCATCAGAGCAAGTCCCTGAGAACTTGTGGCGGTATATGTGCGGGCGCCTGCCGCGGAAGATCCTATACAGAGGCTCATGGCTGTGTGCTCTGATTCCACAGGGACAAACTCGGCATCCAGTTTCCCGTCTGCTACGAGTTCCGACAGATGTTCTACAATATGTGTCTGCGGCGTGATCGGATAGGCCGCTATCAGGTCTACGTCAGCAGCCCGAACCGCTTCACTGACTGCCAAAGAGACTTCAATTCCTACCTTTTTTGCCATAACTATTCTTCCTCCATAACCATGGTAATAGCGCCTTTAGGACATTCAAGCGCGCATATACCGCATCCTTTGCAGTAATTGGCGTTCCATTTATAAAAACCGTCTTTGCCCGGTGAATACGACATGTCAGGGCAATAGATCCAGCAGAGGCCGCATTTAATGCACTTTTCCTGGTCTACCACAGGATGCTGGCTGCGCCAATCCCCGGTTTTAAGGTGCGCGGAACTGCCGGGCTCAGTTATAGCCATCCCGAGTTCCAAGTCTTGCCATGCAATAATCGCGTCTATCTTCTTTTTAGCCAATGTTCCAACTCCTTACTGTATATTTGGGGTCTTTGAATAGGCTTCCTTGAGCGCGTTCCAATTCTTTTCCGCAATACGTCCAAACCGTTTTTGCAACGGCGCTTCTATCGATTTGAGATTTATAACGTCGCAGGCCTTTATCAGCGCGCCGAGCAAGGTTGTATTAGTAATGGGAAGCCCTAAGTTCCGTATTGCGATATCAGTTGCATCTATCGTAGCCAGTTTTGCTTTGATGCCAAACGTTTTTCGGATTGTTTTTTCATCCTTTGAGGTATTTAGGATAACGATCCCGTCCTTTTTCAGGCCCGTTGTTACGTCAACAATTTGGAGGAGTGTGGGGTCGAGCACGACCACGATATCGGGTGTGTAGACCATCTCCCGTGTCCGAATAGGCTTGTCGCTGATTCGCGTAAATGCCATAACAGGCGCTCCCCTGCGCTCAGGTCCAAAGCTTGGAAACGCCTGGGCATACTTTCCTTCATTAATAGCGGCCAATGCTAACAGTTCGGTAGATGTTACCGCTCCCTGGCCGCCGCGTCCGTGAATTCTGATTTCGATCATAACGTTCCTCTCATGGTTGGTAAGTGAAGACCAATGTCGCGTTTTTCAAAGGTCTCAAGTGTTGCAAACCGAAACATTTACCGTACTCTTGCTACTTTCGTGCCAAGCATCCAACCTCTACGATAGCAATACATCGATTATAAGTAAAATATATAACAAGCTGATTTAACAATACATTTTGATATTGTGGTGTTCGTTCCATCGGGTGCAGAGGATAACCTTAAAATTTTACATGGGGAATATGTCCCCTGTTGGTGGGGAATATTCCCCCCGAACCGAAAAGCCTCGTCTCCTTGTCCCTTGAATAGAGACCTTTGCATAACTGCCATTTTCTCGTGATGCGGCGTCAGGCTTCAAAATTTAATCCTCGAAATACCTAATGTATTCCTCCGGTTAAATTTTTCACCTTCCTTGCCTGACGAAAAAATGTCGCGTTTTGCAAAGGTCTCGAATAGAGTATGTGTTGTTATTCCAATATGAAAGGAATGTCAAAGGAAAAATGTGTGTTTAGTGTCCTTGTGAAAAGAATCATGATCGCTTGCTCCCTTTTGCAAGGAGCACACCCTCTATAAATGGGTCTATGTTTCCGTCCAGCACGTCACTTACATTTCCTATGCTAAGATCTATACGATGGTCCTTTACCATCTGATACGGCTGTAATGTATATGATCGTATCTGACTCCCCCATGCGATGTCCTGCTTGGAGTCGTGCAACGCTTGCATCTCTTCGTCTTTTTTCAGACGCTCTTGTTCGTAAAGCCGCGCTTTCAAGACCGTCATAGCCACTGCCTTGTTTCTATGCTGAGATCGGTCCTGCTGGCACTGAACCACGATCCCTGTGGGGATATGGGTGATCCGCACACCGGAATCCGTTTTGTTGACATGCTGTCCGCCGGCGCCGCTTGAACGAAAGGTGTCGATTCTAAGGTCCTTTTCATCTATTTTGACGTCGATTGTGTCGTCGATTTCCGGCACTACAAAGACAGATGCAAAAGATGTATGTCTTCGATTGCCGGCATCAAACGGAGAGATGCGGACCAACCGATGTATACCTGCCTCGGCCTTTAAATAACCGTACGCATAGGGGCCGGTTGCAGTGAATGTTACACTTTTGATTCCGGCTTCATCGCCTGGCTGACGGTCTACTACCTTTGCCTCGTATCGTTTCCTTTCACACCAACGGAGGTACATCCTAAGAAGCATCTCGGCCCAATCCTGCGCTTCTGTTCCACCGGCTCCCGCATTAATTGAAACGATCGCGTTACGCTCGTCGTTCTCCCCTCCCAGCATCTGCCTGAGGGAGAGCTGTCGCATAGATTGCGCTAATTCCTCGACAGCGAGTTCCGCCTCGCTGATACTCTCGGCGTCGTCCTCTTCGACAGCTAAGTCATATAGAACTTCTGCATCATCCAACTCATTTCGGAGTTTTTCCCAATCTTGTACTGTGTTGGAAATTCTTGTGCGTTCCTGAAGGAGCGGTTTCCCTTTTTTAGGGTCATCCCAGAAGCCGTCTTTGGTCATCTCCTTTTCAACTTCTTGCAGGCGTTGTTTTTTATCTTCTATGTCAAAGATAGTCCTTAAGTTGATTTATGTGATCAAAAAGTTCCTTTATTTTATTCTTCATTTCTAATGACATAGTGTTACTCCTTTGCTTAAATGTTAACGGGCTATGGCGCTTGGAAACGTCACCGAGCATATTTGGGCAACAGCCCGTTGAGATCGGAATCGCAGACTCAAAGTATGTTTGCATAATATATAAATTATAATATTAAATCAAGGAAAGGTATTTTTCTCCACATAAAATCCCTTGATTATGCAGAGATTCTGGGATAAACTTAGTAAAATATTTTAAATTACTTAAGATTCAGCTAGTTAGTGTCCACCCAGAAATGGTAGATTTTGCCTCAAGACAAGGCCGCACAAAGGTTTCTACCGGAGGCGTAGTCCCGCCTGGGCGGGACGGAGAACGCAGTATAGGGGCAAAAGATGCCATTTCTGGGGGGATACCATAAGGATAATGTGAACCAATGCCTGAGAAAACGTTAGGCCTTGATATTGGAACAGATACGATTAAGATTGTTCAAATCACCGGCGGAGCAAGAGACCCCCGCGTCACTGCTTTTACCACAATCGGTTTTCAAGGGCATGAAGAGCTTGAGAATTCCCTGAGAGAAATTTGCGAGAATGATCGCTTCAGAAGCGATACAACTGTTTCGTCTATTGACAGCGCCTCCTTCTTTTATCGAAATCTCAAGATGCCGTTCAGTGATCCTAAAAAGATTAGGAAGATTGTTCCCTTTGATCTTGAACCGTTTATCCCCCTTCCGATTGAACAACTGTTGGTTGATTATTTGACCGTTTTTCAGGGAGACAAAACAGATATTTTCGCGGCTGCGGTTGAACGGAGAAAAATACGTTCCCACCTGGAGGTACTTCAAACTTGCCATGTAGACCCTAAGATTGTCGATATTGAAGGCGTTCCTCTTGCTGTCTACGTCATTGAAAAAACAGATACGTCAGACGGCATTGTGCTCGACGTCGGCAACCTGCGTACCACGTTCGTCCTGTGGAAAGACAAAACAATTCACCTTGTGCGTTCCTTACCCTTTGGTGGGAATGACATTACCCAGGCGATTTCCGAGCAATTACATATAGACCTTGAGGAAGCAGAAAGAATAAAGTGTTCCTTGGGAGAGACGAAATTACAGGATGAGATCGTCAGCACGGGAGACGGCTCCAATGTATCAGAAGAGCTTGATATCAAAGTAATGAAGGATGGAGTGGGCAAGGAGCTTATCAGACTTTGTGGTATGGTCGGAAATACTATTCGTGCCTTTTCCGCCCAGCAAGGTTATGATTATCGGCCCGACAAGATCTATCTGAACGGCGGCGGTGTGTTAGTATCTGAAGCGAAAGAGATTATCTCACGCCATTTTGAAACTTTGGTAGAACACGTGGACCTTAAAGCGGACGGGGCAGTTAGAATAGAAGGAGGGGATGGAAAAGAATGGCGGCCTGCGCTCATGAACAATGCCTTGGCATTGGCCCTGAGGGGAAATAAGAAGGGGAGGGGCTTTAATTTTAGACAGGAAGAATTTGAAGTGCGAGGCAGTCTCATTCGGTATAAGAAAGAGATTGTAAGCGCGATCGCGGCCCTTGCTGTAATAATAGCCTGCATTGTGGCCAATGCGTGTACGGATTTTTACCTCCTTAAGAAAAGGCATGAACAGTTGAACAGCGCTGTTATTAAGGTCTTTAAGGATACTTTTCCGGATGTGAAACGTATTGTAAAGCCGGTTCAGCAACTAAAGGTTAGGATCTCTGAGGAGAAAACACGGAAAGGCCTTCTATCAGGTAGTGAGGGAGAGACGACTGTTGTGAATATCCTGCGGGATATCAGCGTACTTATTCCAGGTTCAATAGATTTTAAAATAGACACCATTGTGTTTGATCCTGACATGATACAGATTAATGGAGATACCGATAACTTTAATACAGTAGACAGCATAAAGAATGGATTACAAAAATCCTCATATTTTGGAAGTGTGGAGATCGGTTCCGCCAAACTCGATTCTTCAGGGACAAGGGTGGCGTTTAAGGTGATACTTTCAAGGCGGGGAAAAAAGATTTGATATAAAATCATGAAACTGGCAAAAAGAGAAAAATATATGGTGGCTGGGGCAGGGGTGGTCCTTGGGGCGTTCCTCCTGTTACAAGTGATCCTGTTCCCTTTTCTTGAAAAGAGATCTCAACTTGAGCGCGGTATCGCAGCCAAGCAGGAGGCGCTTCAGGAAATGATTCAACTGAAAAGGGAATATGAGCATTTGAAAGCAGGGGCAAAAGAGATACTCGGAGCCCTGGGGACAAGAGAGAAAAATTTTAGCCTCTTCGCTTATCTTGAAAAAATGGCAGCAGACACCGGCATCAAGGATCATATTAAATATATGAAACCTTCTTCCTCTGCGGCTGGGGGTGGTCCTTATGTGGAATCATCTGTTGAGATGAAGCTAATTGGGGTTTCCCTTGAGCAGCTAACGCACTATCTTTATCTTGTTGAAGACCCTGAAAAAAGCATCTGGATTAAGAGGGCTTCCATTAAAGCGCAGAAGAAGCCGCCGCGTTATTTGGATGTTGTGTTGCAGGTGTTGACAATTACTGAAGCGCATGGCGCATAGCGCAGAGTATTATGAAATTAGGCACGAAGTCGACAAAATCTTGGGCAATCTATATCGGGTATTCGATTGTTTTAACCGTTGCTCTCTTATATTTTCTTTTTCCCGGCAATACAATACGGAATTATGTCGAGCAACGTGTTTCAGATAGCGGCAGCGGGGTCATCCTAACCATTGATAAGGTTAGACCGGCATTCCCGATCGGATTACAGTTTCTCGATGGTGAAATCTCTCTAAGAGGAAAATCAGATATTAGCCCCTTTGCAGTAGAACGAGTCAGGCTTTTCCCCCGGATTGGCGCTTGCCTGTCCGGCAAGGGCTCTTTTAAATTCGATGGGTCGGCTTATAAAGGAGAGATCGATGGGAGCATCCGGTTCCCCGGGTACAGCATATCAGGACCTTTTGATCTGGACATTCACCTTGAAGATGTAATGCTCGAAGAGATAGCATCTCTGCGAGATATGGCCGGGCGTCACATATCTGGAAAGCTCGAGGGTGATATAACTTACGCTTATGGATCGGGTTCGTTTGCAGATGGACAAGGGAAGTGTTCCTTTACGGTGTTAAATGGCTCGATAGAATTTCCTCTTCCGTTTTTGGAGCCGGGAGGGATGCAATTTTTGTCTATGGAGACCGTTGCAAGGCTTGCTAATGGAAGGCTTGTTTTCGAGAGGTGTGAACTCGAGGGGGATGGGCTTCGCTGTGGTCTGACCGGAACTATTACCCTTTATAAAAATATAGAAGACAGTATCATAAATATCCGGGGAGATATCGAACCGCTGAAAGCTTCTTTTGACAACGGAAACCTAAGCGGCGCTATTTTAGCGCTTGTAGGCAAGCAGATTAAAAAAGAGAAAATTCCCTTTGCGATTAGAGGTACGATCAGGGCCCCGAAAGTTACGTTTATGTAAGTGTCTATCCAGAAATGGCACCTTTTGTCCCAATACGGCGTTCTCCGCAGGTTTCTATCCTCGATCCCGCCCAGGCGGGACTACGCCTGCGGTAAAAACCTTTGTGCGGCCTTGTCTTGGGACAAAATCTACCATTTCTGAATAGACACTAATTAGGCTTTAAGAAATGGCTATGTTAAAGTATTATAAACCTATTTTGTTCTTTTTGGTATCGACCGTTGTAATCTATTCGGGAGTCGACATCTTTTATAAGATTGTTGGCTCTAATCTTGATGATATTCCCCTTACAGCGGTTACCAAAAAGAGTCCCGACAAGGATTTGTCACGTAAGCGCCCTTTTTCTGTGTACCGTGCGATTACCGAAAAAAATATCTTTTTTTCGGCCAAAGAAGCAGCCACTATATCAGAGAAGGATGAAACCGAAGGATTAAGACCAACATCTTTGAATGTCTCCCTGCTTGGAACTGTCAGTGGCGGTAGGGGCTGGGATTATGCAGTGATTGAGGATGGGACCAAGAAAAAACAAGGTCTTTACAAAGTAGGGGATACTGTTCAGGGGGCTGAACTTAAGAAAATCCTGAGGCAAAAAGTCATTTTAAGGATAGGGAATAATGATGAGGTCCTGTCCATGGACGAAAAATCAAAATCAGGCGCCTCGCTGGGAAGGGTTTCGGATCTTCCCAAGCGTAGCAAGAGAATATCGTTGACGCGTGCGGATGTTCAAAAGTCGTTGGAGAACGTTAATACACTCCTTTCACAAGCGAGGATACAGCCCCATTTCAAGGGGGGGAGACCGGATGGATTTAGGCTCAGCCAGATCAAGTCAAACAGTGTTTTTACAAAGATGGGGTTTAAGAATGGTGATATAGTGCATGGCATTAATAACAAACCCATAAGGACCACGAATGATATTGTTACATTTTACCAAAACCTAAGATCAGGCGAGGAGATCTCATTGGAGATTACCAGGCGAGGACGAAAAGAGACGCTTGGATACACTTTTGAGTAGAAGGGAACTGCTCAGGTTCACAGTTCACAGTTCACGGTTCACGGTTAAAGAACTATGAGAATTAAACATTTTGAAAATATTGAGGCCTGGTAGCCGGCACGTGAATTGGCTCGAAAAGTATACCGCCTGACAAAGCAGCCAACCGTGAACCTTGAACCCAAAATCTGAGTAGTTACGTAGAACCTATGTACACATCATACTTTGGCCTAAAAGAGAATCCTTTCAATTTGACCCCGGATCCCAGGTATCTTTATTTAAGCCACCACCATAAAGAGGCATTTGATCATCTCCTGTATGGGATCAACGAAAGAAAGGGGTTTATAGTCATCACAGGCGGGATCGGTACCGGAAAGACCACACTGTTGAGGGCGCTTCTCGCGCAATTGAATTCGTCCACAAAGAGCGCTTTAATATTCAACCCTTCTATTTCAGATGAAGAATTGCTGGTGACGATCAACCAGGAGTTCGGCATTGATGCCGATGGAAAAGGCAAGTCCACAAAGGAACACCTCGATATCCTGAACCGTTTTTTGCTTGAAACATTCAGTCATGGCAAAAACGCCGTGCTATTGATAGATGAAGCACAAAACCTTTCCCATACTGTTTTAGAACAGATTCGAATGCTTTCCAACCTGGAAACGGAAAAAGAGAAGTTGCTGCAGATCGTACTTGTGGGGCAACCCGAATTGAAAGAATTGTTGTCTGCTCCTGCTTTGAAGCAACTTAAGGAACGGATTACCGTCTGGTACGATTTAATGCCGCTTGCTCGTGACGATGTGCGGACATACATAGAGCACAGACTCGTTATTGCGGGGGCAAAGCGCGATCTTAAGTTTGCCCGGGGCGCCTTTAAAGCAATCTACGCCTATTCAAAGGGAAATCCGCGGAGAATTAATGCGGTTTGCGATCGTGCTCTCCTTATTACCTATTCAAAAGATGAGTTCACGGTAACCAAAAATACGGTCATAAAGGCCATCAATGATATTCAGGGGAATATTTTCGAACGTGGTTTTTCAAAAAGGCGGCCCCTGAGGTATATGCTGGTTATGGCGTCTTTGGCGCTGCTGGCTGTTTTAGTACTTGGGGGATGGTATTTTAAGAGAGATATCTTGTCACTTACCCTGACGACGGATACTGAAAACACTGTTGTGCCGCACAGCCCACCTGTATCATCGCCAACCCATTCCGTTGAGATTATAGAGGAGTCTGAGCCGGCATTGCCGGAACCATTATCCCCACTTCAAGAAGAGGGGTCGATTTTATTGGATGAAGCAACAAGTCTTGCGGTACTTTTTAAGCTTTTTTATGAAGAAGAGGGACGGAAGGACAATATTGCCGATAACGCTCACCTGGTTATTTTTTCATTCAAGATAAAACCAGAGTGCTATATTATGTTTCGAAAACCATTTCGGATGTGTATAAACAACAATGTGGCTCCAGAAGAAACATATCTCTTGATAAAGGAAGTGATCGCCGATGGCGCGGTTGTTATCAATAGCGCCGGAAAGGAGAGTAATGTTTCTAAAGATTTCATTCTTGCGCATTGTGAGGGGACTGTCTCATGGTTTTTCCCCTATCATTGGAATCGGGTGACGAACGGCTCTGATGTTTTGAGGTTTCAGAAGATCCTTCAGACAAACGGATATCCGGTTGAGGCAACAGGTTTATACGATAATCTAACGGTAGATATGGTACGAAGATTTCAGACCGATTTTGGTCTGCAGTCCGATGGGATTATCGGTTTTAGAACGAGAGGGTTGTTGTATCAAGTGTCTCAGTAGTTAGAGGGCAGGGGACAGAGAATAGAGGACAGAGGACAGAGAATAGAGGACAGAGGACAGAGAATAGAAGACAGAGGACAGAAGACAGAGCATAGAGATAAAAACTCAAAGCTGAAAGTTGTAAGGAAGAAAAAAGATTGATTAATTCGATTCAATGGTGTTTTCCCCTTGAACCTTGAACCTTGAACCTTGAACCTTGAACCTTGAACCTTGAACCTTGAACCTTGAACCTTGAACCTTGAACCATAGGCTCATCATTTGCAACCCTTAACACGTAACCCGACTATGAGCTTCATACACAATGCCTTGAGAAAGGCTCAGAAAGAGAAAGATGGCGGTGGTGGCTATTACAACGGGGTGGCCTCCGCAAAAAAGGTAGAACGGCCATTCTATTCCTGGAAATGGATACTGATATCGTTACCTTTTTTGTCATTGCTTGCTATAATTGTTTTTTCATGGTTCAATCGGCAACATATTAAGAGCCCTACCATACAGGGCAAGATACTCCCGGATTCCGCGGCTATGGAAAGGCCTGTTGCAAAAAAGGTAGAAGCCGGCCGGGGTCTTTATGATGAGGCTTTGCGTTATCAGAAAAATGGCAAACTACAGGACGCCAAAAAGAAATACTTGCAGGCGTTAAAAGTGTCCCCGAATTTAGTTTTTGCCCTGAACAATCTCGGGGTGATCTATATGAGCGAAAGAAATTACTTTGAGGCCCGGAGGTTATTTGAGAAAGCTATCAAACTAAAGCCTGACTATGTGGATCCCCACTATAATTTAGCCTGTCTTTGTGTACAGGGCAATAATCTGTCAGGGTGCGTCAGCCACCTGAAGACCGCAATCGGCCTTGATAAAAGAGTCAGGGAATGGGCACGGACGGATAAAGATTTGCTGGGGTTACGTGGTCGTCCGGAATATGAGAAAGTGATAAGTGGGAAGTGAGTTGCGGGTTACGGGTTTCGGGTTACGAGTTACGGGTTTCGGGTTGTTTTCTGACACCTGACACCTGACACCCGACACCTGGCCCCTAAAT
>JAFDAE010000265.1 GCA_019314005.1 Deltaproteobacteria bacterium
AAAAATATTAAAGGTAAAGCTATATCTCCCCCAAAAAAAATGAGGGGGTTATAGAACTCATTTTTGTCTGTTACGGGATACGATGCCGATTTTCTAATGTTTATCATTGATTCTTCGTGATGCGGCCGTGTGCGATTTTGTAGGTGAGTTGTTCTTCCTGTACTCTTTAGAACTGCCTTTGTCGAAGGTATACAAGACTTCAAATACACTTATAAGGCCTCCTGATGTCAATAGATAAATTTATCCCTCAACGAAATTATTTTCTTCCGTTCCTTCAAATAACGAACCGCCTGGCTATTGGCAGCAGTTCTGACTTTGTTTCAACATGGGTATCGGGAGAAAGATCCCGCACCATACACTTATAGAGGTTCAACCACCTGTTCGGGTTGCCCAGGAGCAGAAAGATTTCGCTGAGCATTAGGCAGCTGCAAGGCGAAATCATCACCTTGCGACCTAGAAAATATATCGTGCCCTCATGCCGTCCTAATCAAATAACGGGGTATGCGGATCATCCCCAGTAAGTAACAGGTTCGGTTGAGGAGCAGAACCCTTCCAACGAGCCAAAGAGCACGTTATGGAAAATTGCAGGAGCGGAACGGATCTCCAATCAAAGCTAAAGGGTACCGGGTTTATTCGTCATATCATCGAATATGCGTTCATGGACGCAAGGACCTTTCTCGATGGAGATACATGCTCGTACCCATAGTTGCCCCACTATTTGCTCGGGCTGATCCGTTCCCTCTATGATTATACGTTTAAGAATTTCTTTTGGTCGAAAGCCTCCTTGTTTTTGAGCATGAAATATACGGCCCGTCCCAATTTATGGGCAAGAATAGACAGAGCTTTTGATTTACCGTGTTTTTTGGTAAGTCTATCCAGATATTTCTTTGCCGGGTCATTGCCATTGATAAAGAAGACGGCAGCCTCGGAGAAAGCCCATTTGAGGTGAGCGTTCCCTATTTTACTGCCGCCTGAGCCGCTTTTTTTCCCGTTGGATTCTTTGGCGCATTTTACAAGACGGCTGTATGAGGCAAAGTCCTGCACACTTTCAAAGCGGCGGATGTTTTCTATTTCGTACAGTATGATCAGGGCAGTGATTTTTCCAACCCCGTGGATAGTCTGGAGCAAGGCATAGGAGACCGGGTCGTGTTGATTGGCCAATTTGATGATAGATTTTTCGAGTTGCGATAAGACGCTGTCATAGGTGTTGATCATTTCCATATCCACGGCAATGTTTTGCTGTACGGAGGGTTGCTCAAATTGCTCGACAACGCCGTTCCTGTTCTTGGGTCTTGCCATGCGGCCAAAGGGATCAGGCAGGTTGTACTGGCTGTTGGTGTTCTGGATATGGGCGAATAGTTCGGAGCGCTTTCTCATAAGGTGATTCCGGCGTCTCATAAGGTCACGGGTTGCCCTCATCTTTGATGGATATACATAAGCCATGGGCATCATGCCGCCTCTAAGTAGAACAGCGATCTTTTGGGAGTCGATCTTGTCGTTTTTTGCTTTTCCACCATGGATTGCCTTCATGTATAGAGCATGTCCGAGAACAAATGGAATACCTTCGTTGTGGCAAAGATCAGCTATCCAGTACCAGGTGAAGATGCATTCTACAGCAACAACAATATCCTCACGAAAGGGAGCGATGGCTTTGAGAAAAGCATCCCGATCGGTTTTCATGTTGCGATGTTCCCTGATTTCTCCTTTTTCATCGATGATGCATACATACATTTTTCTTGCGTGTAGATCGATGCCACAGTAATACTTGTGCTGATTATTGTAAAATCTCATGGGCTTCCTCCTTCGGATAATATTTGGTTCTGGCAAACTGAGTTTACCATGTTTAGGAGGAGGCCTTGAATAGTATCAAAGCGAGAGGTTGGGTGATCTGGCCAGATTATTGAATACGAGATGAAACATGCTACTACCTGGCAGCTTGTTTCCTGTTCGTCCAGGCCAGTGGCTTCTTCCTGAAGTCGAGGGAAATCCGTCTATAACAATTATAGTAGATTACTTTCAATAATTAAGTAAGGTGTCCCCGGAATTCCAGAACCACTTACAGGTCCTTTACCATCAAGAAATGGGGGGGAATCTGACAGATACCTTGAAAGGCTGACAACCTGATTTCCAGCCTTTTTTCCATTCCCATCCGCTCATAGAAACCGACTGAGGGATTACCGGCGTACACATTCAGGTGCACACTTCTGAAGCCTGCCTCTGATGCCCGCTGAAACGCATTCTCAAGCAACATTCTCCCTACCCCCATCCCTTGCCTGTTTTTATCAACGGACAACAGGTGGACATAATAGGCGCTTTTCGGCACAAAAGGAACGATGTAGTTAAGATGGCGGGAGCAGTCAGCCATGTATTTCATCTGTTCCGGACTGAAGATTTCGTCGATCTTCTCGGATGATTTTTTATTAAGCGCGGGTTGCAGTTCACCGGCAAAACCCTGTTCAAAGCCGAGTAGGTCTCTTCCTTCAAGGCATACGGTACCACAATCGTGTGAATATGAGCAATCGGTCGCCTGCCAGAGAGGTGTCATCCAGCGCTTGAACAGTTCCCGGTCGCCCCGGACCAGACAGCCGAACACAGACGGGTCCGTGTTGAAGATCAGGTCTGCGATCAGATGGTCGTACGGCCCTGCCTTGGCTGGCTCCAGGATCATTTTCTCCGAAACATTATTCATCGTCTTTCCCGGTCATCAAAGAGTCATTTTTTAAATCCATTGTATGTCTCCATCAAAATTTGTTAACGGGTTCGTCCTTGTGCTTGTGCTGTCCTTTGAAGACTGAAGAAAGACTCCGGAAAGTCCGATTAAGAGCATGAAAGTTGTTCCGAATTGCGAGACTCTTAACAAGACTCGTTTCACCTATTCAACAATAAGGACTTTGTCAAGGAGTATTACACTGAGACTTTCCACCAGTAATCCTCCGTATTCCCTTTGATCAGGATCATTTGTTTGTAGGTGTAGACAATGATTCCACGGGCGGAGTGATTTTGAAAAGTCTGTAGATAAAATTTATATTGACTGTTTCCTGTTAGCGAGCGTTTGTTTATATAGCCAGATTTTAACTCTTAAAAATAATAACCAATTAAATACTGTATTGACTTTGTTACTGTTTATGGGCATGATTAGCGAAGTTTTCATAAGGCACCGTCAAGAGATTAACAATAAATTCTGAATCCTTTTTAAAAGTGATGTTATGGCGGAATTATTCAATCAGAGCCGATGATGAAAGCAAATTAATAAAATGAAAGGAAGATTCGGGATGAAAATTAAGTGGGATACGGATCCAAAACAAGACCGATTTGATCCAGGGGAAGGCGGGAAAACTATGAAGGCCGTTGTGACCTCCGGTAATGGAGGATACGACAAACTCCAGTGTCGCGTGGTAGGTCTTCCGACGCTTGAGCCGGCCGAGGTTCTGCTGCAAGTTCTCGCAGCCGGGGTCAATAACACGGAAATAAATACCCGCATCGGCTGGTACTCTTCCTCGGTTACAACGGGCACAGAGGATGCGGCAATTGTCGAGGAAGAACAGGCAACCGCAAAGGCGGACGGAGGGTGGAACGAGACAACCCCATTTCCATTCATCCAGGGCACAGATTGTTGCGGGCGTGTTGTTGCCGTTGCCCCCGGTGGGGACGAAAGCACCATAGGATCACGCGTA
>JAFDAE010000266.1 GCA_019314005.1 Deltaproteobacteria bacterium
GTCCATCCTTTTTTATGTGGGGTAGAAACATGGTGGGAGAATGCCGGTTCCATACCTTCAGAGGGTGAATATGGATTTTGCCTCCGCAGTCATGTATGTCGAGGAGTACCTGGGTTGTTTGGCGAATACGGGCAATAGTCTTAAACGAGTGACTAGCCCTCATGAGAGCAAAATAGCCCACTGTGTCCAACTGAAAAAGGTACGGACAGGTTACCATGAAAAAGCTGCCGATCATCTGATCGGTTGCCCATGCGGAAAGCAGGTCTGAAAGGCAATCGAACACGTAAAAGACACCTTTCCCTTCGTCGGCGACAATTGAATGTATTCTGGTGGTGAATGACTCGAATCCACGAAAGGCGTCCAGTTCGTAGACGACCACATCATCGATAGCTTAAATAAGTGGTTTATGCTGAGCGAATGTTATGTAAACGACCCTTTTCCCGTGCTTTCAGAATGTCATCCAAACCTTTCAGGCCGGTTGTTACACGCATTGCTGAGATCATGAAAAGGCCTCCTATTTTACATCCAAGCTCCCTTTTTCTTTGTTTTAACGCAAACATTAGGCCAAGACTATATTTTATGTAAAGTCAGAAGGTTATAAGAACACCTTAAGGTTGCAATTGATTTTAGCCGACAGTTTTGTAGGCCCTGTGTCTGCGCAACTACATTTTCACAGAGTTTGCCTGTTGCAAGATTGAACCAAAATGTTATATGTATGTCTTGTTTCATCACGATCTCTTTCTTTTGGTTTTGGTTTGGCAACTCTAACCATGGGAAGGGATCGTTATTTAATCAAAACTTTTTGCCTTTCTGATCAAAAGGAGCCCCTACATGCCAAAACGAAACGATATAAAGAAAGTAATGATTATTGGTTCTGGGCCTATTGTCATAGGTCAGGCCTGTGAATTCGACTATTCAGGCACCCAGGCCTGCAAAGCCCTTCGTGAACTCGGTTATGAGATCGTGTTGGTCAATTCCAACCCGGCGACTATCATGACCGACCCCGGCGTGGCCGACTTTACCTACATTGAGCCGCTCAATCTTCAAACCATGCAAGAGATTATCGAAAAAGAACGGCCGGACGCATTACTTCCCAACCTCGGCGGCCAGACAGCGCTCAATCTCTCCGCGGAACTGGCGCGCACAGGCGTTCTCGACAAATATGGGGTTAAAATTATCGGGGTTCAGCCCGACGCTATCGAGCGCGGCGAAGACCGCACCGCGTTCAAGAAGACTATGGAACGGCTCGGTATTGATATGCCGAAGAGTAAATCGGTATACAGTGTGGAAGACGCTGAAACAGTCGCTGGCTTAGTCTACAATGTGGAGGAGTTGAGAACCGTTGCGAGTCGAGGCATCGCAGTAAGTCTTGTTGGCCAGGTATTGGTTGAAGAGTCGGTGCTGGGATGGGAGGAGCTCGAGCTTGAAGTGGTACGTGACGCCAAGAACCAGATGATCACCGTCTGTTTTATCGAGAATGTGGATGCCATGGGGGTCCACACCGGTGACTCATTTTGCACCGCGCCCATGCTCACCATCGCCCCTGAACTCCAAAAACGCCTTCAAAAATATTCTTATGACATTGTCGAGGCTATCCAGGTGATCGGCGGCACCAATGTCCAGTTTGCCCATGATCCTGAGACCGGCCGGGTGGTGGTGATCGAGATCAATCCCAGGACATCGCGCTCTTCCGCCCTTGCCTCCAAGGCGACTGGTTATCCGATCGCTCTTATCTCCTCACGGTTGGCCGCGGGCTTGACCCTTGATGAGATTCCCTACTGGAGAGACGGCACACTGGAAAAATACACGCCATCGGGTGACTACGTGGTCGTCAAATTCCCCCGGTGGGCCTTTGAGAAATTTGAAGGCGCCGAGGACAAACTCGGAACACAGATGCGGGCCGTCGGCGAAGTAATGAGCATTGGCAAGACATACAAAGAATCCTTTCAAAAGGCCATCAGGTCCCTGGAAAGCGGCCGGTACGGGCTTGGCTTTGCAAAGGACTTCCATGAGCAATCCCTTGAGGAGTTGATGGAACTGTTGGCCGAGCCATCGAGCGAACGGCAGTATGTCATGTATGAAGCGCTGCGCAAGGGGATAAGCGTGAACACACTCTACCAAAAAACGCACATCAAGCCATGGTTCATAGAGCATATGAAGGAGCTTGTGGAGCTTGAGGAGAAAATCCTCCGGCACAAGGGAAAACTCCCCCCGGATGATCTGTTGATACAGGCCAAAAAGGATGGGTTTGCGGACCGGTACCTGTCGCAGATCTTGAACATTCCTGAAAAAGATATCAGACAAAAACGCATTGCCATAGGGGTTGTCGAGGCGTGGGAGCCGGTTCCTGTCAGCGGTGTGGAAAATGCCGCCTACTATTTTTCCACCTACAATGCTCCTGACAAGGTTGAGGTAAGCAAAGGACGCAAGATCATGGTGCTCGGCGGAGGGCCCAACCGTATCGGACAGGGAATCGAATTTGATTACTGCTGCGTTCACGCGGCATTTACACTACGCGACGAGGGGTTTTCGTCAATCATGGTCAACTGCAATCCTGAGACAGTCTCAACAGATTACGACACCTCAGACCGGCTCTACTTTGAACCGCTCACGGTCGAGGACGTATTGAGCATCTATGATAAGGAAAAACCCGAGGGCGTGATTGTACAGTTTGGAGGCCAGACTCCGCTCAATATTGCCAATGAACTGGCTCAGACAGGCGTGAAGATCATAGGGACATCACCGGAGACCATAGACCTGGCCGAAGATCGTGATCGCTTCCGCCAGATAATGCACAAGCTGGGCATTCCAGAGCCTGAATCAGGCATGGCCAGCACATTAAATGAGGCCCTCGGAATCGCGGAAAAGATCGGTTATCCCCTTATGTTAAGGCCGTCCTATGTGCTTGGCGGGCGCGGCATGGAGGTGGTCCATGACGAAGAGATGCTCAAGCGCTACGTTGCCACGGCAGTGGATGTAACGCCAGAGCGTCCTATCCTGATCGACAAATTTCTAGAAAACGCCATCGAGGTTGAGGCGGACGCTATTTCCGACGGCACCGACGCGTTTGTTCCCGCGGTAATGGAACATATCGAGCTGGCCGGAGTTCATTCGGGAGATTCCGCCTGCGTGATCCCGCCCATAAGTATCCCTGTCAGACATATTGAGACCATACGCGAATATACGAGAAAAATCGCGGTGGAGCTAAATGTAGTCGGATTGATGAATATCCAGTACGCCATAGCAAACGACATCGTCTATGTGCTTGAAGCCAACCCGCGTGCCTCTCGAACCGTACCTTTGGTCTCAAAGGTCTGCAACATTTCAATGGCGCGCATTGCAACGCAGGTAATGCTCGGCAAAAAGCTCGCCGAGCTTGACCTTAAACACAAATCGATTACGCACTTTGGCGTGAAGGAAGCAGTCTTTCCCTTTAACATGTTCCCTGAGGTTGACCCGCTCCTGGGGCCGGAGATGCGGTCTACGGGCGAGGTACTGGGACTGGCTGACTCTTTTGGTCTGGCATTTTTTAAGGCAGAGGAGGCCGCACAGCAGGTGCTTCCTTCTGAGGGGACCGTTTTGATAACCGTGTCCGAGAGGGAAAGGGCCGGCGTTGTCGAAGTCGCGCAACAGTTCAAGAAACTCGGTTTTAAAATCAAGGCTACCAATGGCACCAATAAATTTTTGGCCGACCATGGCATTGAATCCGAGGCCATACGCAAGATGCACGAGGGTCGCCCCAACATTATTGACGGGATTAAAAACAAGGAGATTGATCTGGTAATCAATACGCCAAGCGGGAAACTGAGCAAGCATGATGATTCTTACATCCGCAAGGCAGCCATCCAATACAAGGTCCCTTACATTACTACTATGGCCGCGGCCATTGCGGCAGCCAGAGGCATCGCAGCTATCCGGCAAGGACACGGTAAGGTAAAGCCGCTGCAGAGCTACCATGCGGATATCAGGTAAGGATGATTCTGCAATGAGTCATCGAAGATACGATATCGCGATTATTGGTGGTGGAATTATCGGTATGGCCACTGCCATGGCGCTGGTGAACAATTGCCGGGGTTCTCTTATTGTCCTTGAGGCGGAAGAACGCCTTGCGGCCCACCAGACCGGTCACAACAGCGGGGTCATCCACTCGGGTCTATATTACAAGCCCGGCTCTCTCAAAGCGCGCAATTGTATTGCAGGACGTGAGGCCATGTACCGCTTCTGCGGGGAGAATGGTATCCCCTACGAGCGTTGCGGCAAAATCGTTGTCGCGACCAGCAAAAGTGAATTGCCGGCCCTGGATGAGTTGGAACGCAGGGGCAAGGCCAATGGACTTAAATCTCTCAAGAGGCTGGGACCTGAGGAGATTCGCGAATACGAACCCCATGTCTCCGGTATAGAGGGGCTATGGTGCCCGGAAACAGGCATTGTGAATTACGTCCGGGTAGCTGAGGCCTTTGCTGATAAGGTTCGAAAAAAGGGTGGGGAGATCAGAACCAATGCCCGCGTGTACAACTGCCGACGTGAGGCATATGGTTTGCTTCTTGAAACCCCTCGCGGTGAGGTTCGTTGCCGTTACCTGATCAACTGCAGCGGCCTACGATGCGACCGGGTCGCCCGAATGTGCGGTGTAGATCCGGGGCTGATGATTGTGCCTTTTCGGGGAGAGTATTATGAGTTGACCCCTGAAAGGCGGTCTCTTGTTAAGAATCTGATTTATCCGGTCCCCGATCCAGCCTTTCCTTTTCTTGGTGTACATTTCACGCGGATGATAGGAGGCGACGTCAAAGCCGGGCC
>JAFDAE010000267.1 GCA_019314005.1 Deltaproteobacteria bacterium
CCAGTGACGGCACCTCTCAAACCGGCATCAGATGTTCCTCGTTGTGTCTGTCTTTCCCTTTGTGCTTTTCGAGTAAGCCAGTAATGATTCTGTTGATTTATTCTGGAACAATGGTTTAATATATTGATAATAATTAGAATACAGTTCAAAAAGGCTTGACATTTGACTGGATATTTATTATATTAACTCCTTGATAAATATCATGATAAAATCATATCAAGGAGAATATCATGTTTTCTGAATCAAGTTCCCAATCTTCTCTTTTCGAGATAGAACGCCTGTGTCCTGGAGTCCTTCCCAAAGACGATTGGAGTTACACTTATCAGACGAAGGTTTTGCCCCTTATTGACGAGAAGAAGTTTCGTCATCTGTATTCTAAAGATGCAGGGCGCCCCAACGCGTCCATCAGAACCATGGTATCCCTTCTTATTTTCATGGGGATGGAAAAATTGAGTTGGCGAGCAGTTGAATTTCAATTTGCAAGACGCATAGACTGGTTGATCGCCACGCATACGCCTCCTGGAGAAGCTGAAATAGATCACACCACGATTTTCAAATTTTATCAGCGTCTGGAAAAGGATGCTACGGCCAAAGAACTTTTTGTTGATCTTACACAGGCCTTCATCGAAGCCTGTGGCACCTCGCTTAAGAAGCAGCGAACGGATTCGTTTTATATCTATGGATGGCTTCAGACCTTATCGCGATATGGTTTATTCAAAGAGACGATTCGAAAGTTTTTGCAGGTGTTACGCAAACAGAAACCTGGTCTGTATGAAAAGATCAAGGGGGAATTATCCCGGGACTATCTTAAAAAAGAGTTTGATCTGACAGAGAAAGACCGGGAGCTTGCTCAGCGAAAGATTTCTTTAATGGCTCGGGATTTGCTTCGTCTCAAGAGCGCCTTTGAGCATCATAAACAGGTTGGTCACTATGAGACGTTTGAGACCCTGTGTCAGATATTTTCACAACAGTGTGAAGTCAAGGATACGGTGGATGCGGAAGTCGAGGCTTCCTCTATTGGACTGCCTCGACCACCTGAAATAGTGATCAAGGAAAAACCGGATCAGGGATCGATTTGCAGTCCGCATAATACCGAAGTGCGTTATGTTCGCAAGGGCAAGCAGCGCGTCACGGGCGACAAAGGGGTGGTTACTGAAACGTGTGATCCTGAAAACAAGACCCAGTTTCTCACCGATGTAGAGGTTGTTGACGCCACCTGTTCGGATTCAAAAGAGCAACCTCACCTTGAGGATCGGTTGATAGAGAATGGCTTCAAGCCCGAAAAGCAATATGAAGATGCTGGATTTGTAAATGGTCAGACGATCCTGAATGCAAAAGAGAAAGGCATTGAACTGGAGGGGCCGAGTTCGGGCCGCTCCCAATCCTTTGAGGCTTATGAAAAAAAGGATCGTCCTTTTGATGCCGGTGATTTTGAGACGACGTTCGATGACAAAACCAAGGATGCACTTCTCTATTGGACTGTGCATCTTAAGCAACTAATAGTCCACAAGTGCCCTAATGATCAAGCGCCGCAAGATCAAAAACGCAGCGAAAAAACAGGAAAACTGCTGGTCCATTTTGATCCGGCAGTTTGCAGCGCCTGTCCTTATGCCGAACGCTGTCCGGTAAAAATTGGCAAGCGCGTGGCGACTTATACGGTGGACGAAGTCGAGGTTGCCGGAGCAGCGCGTCATCACCGCTACATGAGCGATGAGTCCTATCGCAAAGAATGTGCCGTTCGAGCCGGTGTCGAGGCCACGGTTTCCGAGCTGACGCGTGCGCATGGGATGAGAAAATCGCGGCACCGAAAACGGAGCCGAACGAGGTTACAACTGATATTCGCTGCACTTGCCTGTAATGTCAAACGGTTCATCCGGCATGGGAAGCAGTATGCCTACTTGGCACCTAAAGTGGTGGGCTTAGCACTGTTTTCAAGCGCAAAAGCAAAATATAGACACTTAAGAGGGCATATTTTGCATCAGATCGCCTGTTCTTTCAAATAGCAGGCCCTTCAAAGAATTTTCAAAGAACGAGCGGCTGAATTCGGGGATTTGAACCCTGAAAAGGGCAATCCCCAAAATAGGGCTAAATCAACGGAATCATTAATGCGATTAGATAAGTCTGCATGTTTTCTTGCTTGGGTTGGAATTGGAGTTGGTCTTATTGGAATTGTAGTTGGTCTTATCATTGGAGTAGCTCAAATAGTTATGCCATTTATTTGTGGCTCTTTCGCAGGTTTGCTGACGAAAAAAAGGATTGCGAGATACGAATTTCTGTGGTATCCTATGGCAAAGAGATGTTTAGAAAGCCATCTGACATCACAAAGGGGGTTCGTATGCCTTCTACAGTTTCATTAGCGCCATTATACCCCTTTTCGGGCTGGGTTGTTGACAACGTATTGGTCAGCCCAACCGGAAGTGAGGTTCGGGTCTATCTGCGACCTGATGGTCGCCGTAAAGGGTTCCGTTGCCCTCAGTGTAAGCGTCTAATGGGGAAAATGCGGGAACGACAGCGGTCCGTGTTGGATATCCCCTTCGGGACTGCATCAGCGGTTTATCTGATCTTCACAGCTTTTCAGGGGCGCTGTGCGCGTTGCGGAACCATCCACACCTTTAGGCCCCCTGGGATCACTGTCAAGGCGCAGGGTACCGATCGCCTAAAGCAGTATGTGAGCCTTCTCGCCCGATTCATGCCGGCAGACAAGATCCCCGGAATCGTCCCCATCTCCGCTGACACGGCCCGGCGGTGGGACAAAGAGGTGTTGATGGCTCAGTTACCCGCACCTACCCTTGACGACCTGCAAGCCATCCTTGTGGATGAGAAGTCCATCGGCAGAGGCCATCAGTATCTCACGGTCGTATTGAACGCTCAAAGCGGTGAGGTGCTTCATCTCGCTGAAGGGAAACGGAAAAAGAGCTTCCAGACCTTTTTTGACAAGTTGACGAAAAAGCAGAAAATGTCGATCAAGGCGGTAGGGATGGATCGCGCCGGGGCTTATAAGGCCGTGGTCAGGAAGGCAATCCCGCATGCCCAGATCGTCTACGATAAGTATCACCTCATTGCCAACTACAACGAGGTGATCGACAAAATCCGGCGAGCAGAGTGGCGTGCTGCCGAAGAGCAGGACAAGACCTTCATCAAGGGGCAGCGCTACAACCTGTTCCGAAATCCCGAAAACCTAAAACCTGAGCAGGAAGTCTCGTTGAAAAAACTCCTGGCGATAAATGAAAATCTAAACAAGGCCTACGTACTCAAGGATGCTTTGAAAGTGCTGTGGACATACAAGTATGCCAAAAGTGCTGGCAAATACCTCCACAAGTGGATAGCTTGGGCGATGCAGACAGGCATTGAGGTTTTACAGAAATTTGCCTGCGCGCTGGAAAGGGAACGCGATGGGATACTCGCCTTCTGCAAACACCGCATCACCAGTGCAAAAATCGAGGCTTTCAACGCCACAATCGGACGAATCGTTCGAAGAGCATGCGGTTATCGCGATCTCGAATATCTTTACCTCAAAATCCGACAGGAAGCTGTACCACGTTGATCAGCCAACTTGCGAAAGATCCAAAAAAAGAGGAGTTCGTGTGAGCGCGGTCCATGTCGGACCGCCTGTCCTCAGCAGGACGTTAAAAGGCTGTTCGCGGAAAGGAGGT
>JAFDAE010000268.1 GCA_019314005.1 Deltaproteobacteria bacterium
ATAGATACCTTTAATGTGGTGGAGTCAAGTGCATACCCACGTTAAAAAAATACTCAAGAGTCAAAAGCGGACTTGCCCCACTGACCCCTGTAAGCAGCATAATACGAAGAGTTTCGAGGCTATGACAGAAAATTAAAAAAAACAGATAGGAGCGTCCCCAAGTTCTCCATTTTCATTTGTTTAAACCAGATTCATCCCTCTTTGATTAAATCAATAATTCCAGAAAATGTTTTTTTGTATCTAAGTATCGTTTGTCGAAGTTCCAGACTATTTTTATCGTCAAAGAGATATTCTTTCTTACGATAGTGAAAAAGGTATCCTCCATTCTCGTGAGGTACAGGTTTTCCATGAGCGAGAAAGTTTCGAGGATGCAGTACTTCAACAACATAATCACCTATTCTTTCTTTTTCTTTTAACTTGTCATGGGATTTCCATAGACGGTTGAAGTTTTGCCATCGCTTATCACTATCGCAAAGTGTGAGCATACTAATGACCCCTGGTTTTTCAATAAACGCAGATAGGGCCTGATCATGATCTTTATGTTGTTTAGTTGCGTTTTCGTGAAATCTTTTATATATTCGATAGCGTTGCTCTGCTTGTAACCCTTCGACACCAATTGCAATTATCTTTTCAAGTAGGAGATCCAATTCACCAACTTCGGCCATTACGATTCCACGCATATTTTCTATATCAAGAATTTTTCGGATTGATTGGCGACCTACTTGTGAGATTTTTGCTAATATTTCATTTCGAGATGAGACAAATACGCCTTCTAGCTTCTTCTCACGTATTGCATCCCATAAATCGCTAGCAGTGCCAGCGGTGTAGAATATGACTTCCGTAAATATTGCATGATCTCTTATGTCAGCAATGAATACTTGTCCGTCATCGTAACCCTCTAAATTACGGTCTACAACAATCAAATCGTATGGTTCAAAGGGTGAGCGATCTTTAAATTCTTCGGGGGTTGTAACTTTATCGATTGTTGGACAGAAACCCCATGTTGAAATTTCTTCTTTTAGTGGCTCTAAGTCTAAAGAATCAAAATAATCTTCACTGTCATCAAACCAAAGCACGGAAAAGCTAAGCCTCATCTAATAACCTCCACAACAATTTCCATACCATTCGGCTCTATAGGTATAGCGGTGATTTTTCCGTCAATTCTCTTTATTATACTCTGGGCATGATAAAGACCGAGTCCTGAGCCAAAAGTTGTGGTGATGCCCATTTCAAACATCGAATCAATACTTGGGAGTTTTTCGGATAACCCTTTGCCATCATCAACAAAAGAGATTCTTAAGGCATTTGTCGATTTTTTAGAAATTGTGACCGCAAGTTTTTTTGCTTGTGCTTTACTGGCGTTGCTGATGATATTGTCAATCAAAATTGAAAGCTCAATGCGGCTTGCTTTTATCTCAAATAGCTCCTCTACTGTGTTTGACACATTAAGTTTTAAGCCAACTGCGATAAAGTCTGTTGCAACACGAAGCAGATATTGTTCAAAGAAGGCGGGTATGTCAGTATTTTCTTTCTTTGTTCCAGAACGGAAGTTTGCCTTTGTGGCATACTGGGCAATGGCAGTTATCCGTTTATTGGCTAAGGATGCTTTCTGTAATATATTTATGACAGTTTTAGATTTGGGAATGTTGCGAAGTTCTTTGATGGCCTTCGCGGTATAGTTATTAACAATAGTAGCATCAAGGTTTATCTGATGATGATATGACATCAATTGTTTGACATCAAGAGATGTTACCTGCTGAAGAAATAATGTTTGAGCGCGATAAGTCTCGGTTTCTACTTCAAGTTTACTTATCTTTTTATCTTGCTTGGCTACTTCTACGCGCAGATCAGCCGCAACTGATTTTGCAACCTTGGCTTCTTCTTCCTTCTTACTGATAAATGCTTTTATTTTTAAAAGACGTCTTGTCAAATTTGTATCAATTTTATCAGGTTCAAAACCTTCAATGTTTGCCAAAAGACTCTTTACTTCTTCTTGTCTGCTTTCACAAATCCCTTCAAGAAGTGCTGGATTAAACCAAAAACTAATAATTCGATCTGGAGATGATCCGATAAGAGTCATAATAGATAGAGCAATTCGTTGCTGTTTACGCTCCCAGGATTCCGAATATTCTTCTACTGTATTATTCCAGTCGTAGCCTTCGCTTCTGCGTAACTTTTGACGCATTTCTATTGGAACACTATCCCATTGGAGACCTTCGACGACAAACCTTTCCAGCTTTCTGAGTATAGCAAGAAAGAAATCTTCACGAAGTTGATTAAATGAAGCTGTTTTCTTCAAACCTTCCCGGCTTGAGATAGGCTTGAACTCTTCCTCACTCCCACTTATCTCGATCCGTCCTACAACATCGCGACTACTTAAATATCGTGTTGTACCTTGGGTTTTTCGAACATCAAGACCTAACCAGTCGTTACCTCTGTCGCCATAGGGAGCAATACGAAAGCCATTTAAAAAAAGAAAGGTAGATCCAAAATCAACAGACCGAACACCAGTTTGTCGTTTGAAGTAGGCTTTCTTATATGGATTGAGGTAGTAAATTACAATATGAGCCCCTGATAGTAATGGGTAAGAACCATTCCGCTCTACAAGGTCAAACACTTTCTCTCCTTCATGATGAAGAACAGTTGAAACTGTTTTATTGTCATCAGAAACTTTAGCATCAATATATGTGGTGTTGAACTTCAGCTTTTCAAAAATCTGGTTTTGGATTTCCCCATTGACGCGATCAGGATAACTTTTGCCTTTATCAGCTTTTTCAAAAGCAGGAATAGAAAGATTAATTTTAAACTGATTACGTGAAAATAATTGATTTGGATTCAAAAATTTTTCTAATGAGGTCTTGAGTTCTCTAAGTCGCCCCCGATCCCAGAAACTTCTTAGCTTTGAAATAACTAAAGCAGTTCCATGTTCAGGGAACTGCTGGATGCCTGCTAACTTAGCTGCTTGAGCATCCTCGACTGTACTAAAAGTTAGGGGTATTTTCTGGATTGTAAGATCTTTATTGCCTTCAATCTCAAAATCAGACCATTGAATTTGCAGATGAAGTAGGTCTCCACCCTTCTTACGCGTGAGAAGATCGAGTTGCTCGCCTAATCTGTCACAGGAAAACCTTCCTATACCTTTGTTTCCAGCTAAATAGGCTCCATTTTCTTGCTCTAGTAGTTTTTTCTCAGAGTAGGCAATGTTGAGCCATTTATCTTCGATATCTGTAAAGTCCATCCCAGACCCTTCATCTGCAATAATTATTTGGCTTGATGCTGTTGATTTCTCCTTTGTTAAAAACTTAGTGAATCTTACAAGCACTTCTTTGGATTTTGCATCATAGCTATTTTTTACTAACTCAATAATCGCAATGTTATCATCGTTGATTAGATCTTTCCCAACGAGATTTTTTAGAAGCGTGTTGGTTTTAAAGTAGAGGGTTTTGTTCATCAGGTGTAATCATCTCCTTTTAGGAGGCTAACTCTTTTAGGGCTCGACCAATTGCTTCAGCAAAAAGTGGAGGTACAGCATTCCCTACCTGAGTATAACGAGGGCAATCATTCTTTCGGTTGATTCCTCCAGTTGTATAATTTCCAGTGAATTCATAAGAGTCCGGGAATGATTGAATCCTAGCATATTCTCTCACGATAGCATACTGGAACCTTTTCTGGGTTTTTTTAGAATGATTTACAAACCTGTGACTATCGGGGATAGTTCCATTGTGCTTTCCATAACGCATTAATTGCTGGTATTTTGTTATCGCTTTTGAATATTTTCCCGCTTTAAAGTTTTTGCTGTCAGGAGATTCAACAGTACCATTTTTTTCTAATAGATCTGATATCGCTTCTTCAAGCGAAACAGGGATATTTAAGCCCTTAGTTTTTAAAAACTCACCCTTATTATCATTAATATTTTCAAAAAAAATATTCGTTATTGAATTATCTGAATCAATACTTTTTTTTATGCCAACAAGAATAAAACGGGTTCTTTTCTGCGGGATTCCATAATTAGAAAAATCGACAAGTTTTCCTTGAACATTATATCCAGCCTTATCAAGGGCCTTTATCACATACTCAGAATAAATTTTGCCACGATCAGCATTGCCTTTAAAGCTTATGGTAAAGCCCCTTACGTTTTCAAAAAAAATAATTTTAGGTTTTACTAACTTAATGAAAGATATATAAGAGTTAATTAATTTGTTCCTTGAATCATCTTCTTTTCTTCTTCCTGCCATGGAAAAACCCTGGCACGGAGGGCCACCAGCGACCATGTCTACACTACCACGAAGTCCTATTAAATTTTTTCGGAATTTTGATAAGGTATCATTAATATCGTGGGCTTTTACTGGTAACCATTCTGGCCAGTTATAATGATTAAGCTTATTAATTAAATTATGCTCAAGCGTTTCAAATGCATCAGAACTTTTTTCAATGGCAAATAACCCCTCCCACCCTGCATTGTGCAAGCCCAAAGAAAGACCACCGCAACCTGAAAATAAATCAATATATCTCTTTGGTGTTGAAGATTTCATAAACAGCTATCCATTATTTTTTTGAGCTACATTTTGATGATAACATACAGCCATCACATAAAGGGGTTTTAGATTTACATACTATCGCTGAATAATCAAGAATTGCCCAATTAATTTCTTTTGGATTGTGTGTATTTACAACACGACATGCTAAATCCTGCAGATAAGTATCGTACCTAATATCTGATAATTTTCGGGGACCAAAAAATCGTTCAAGTAATCTTGCCATATTGACATCGAGTAAAGGCAATTTTTTATTTAAAATAAATAGTTCATATGCATTG
>JAFDAE010000269.1 GCA_019314005.1 Deltaproteobacteria bacterium
CTGTCTGAATTTGGAATCTCAACTCCAATAGCCGCCTTGCCGGGGATCGGGGCAACAATGCGAATACTGGTCGCCCTTAATGACAAAGCAAGATCATCGGTCAGATTTACAATCTTATTGATCTTAATACCCGGGGCCGGCTCATATTCAAAGGTCGTAACGACCGGTCCGGGGCACACCTCCATCACTTTCCCGGATACGTCAAAGTCGTTCATTTTTTTTTCTATTTTCTTGGATAGCATAACAAGGCTGTCGTGATCCAATCCTTTAGGTTGGCTCTCAGGCCCGTCCAAAAAACTTAGCAATGGAAGTTGATATTTTGCCTTTCCCCTGTCCATGAAAGAAAAAGATTCTTGTTCACGCACAGGGGGCTCCTTAATAGGCTTGGGCAAAGTCTCTTTAATCTTCAACTTCCTTGGCTCCTTGTTACTACGAAGCCTTTTCGCCTTTATACGGGCCTTTGCCTTGATGCGGCGTTCCCTATAAATTGTCCACGATGTCTTTATGCGGGTAAGTATAAGACGGGTGATGCCTATAAGCCATTTGAAGAAAGCCAGCAACGAAAACCGGGTCATCAGAATAAACCCTATTATCAAAACCGCCCAGAGAAAAATGCGCCCGCCAATGTTACTAAAATACCTCTCCAGAAACTGCGACATGGAGATTCCGAATATTCCGCCACTGGAAAGTTTTCGGCCGCCTATAATATAATTGGTCCTTTCAAATGCAAGCAACGACCCTGTGGAGAGAGCTAAAAGGAGACCGCCGGCAATATTTAGAAGAGTCCTCCTTACACTGGTTTCTTTGAACACATCAATGGTAATAAGAAGGAATAATAGAGGGAACCAGTATGCCCCAAGCCCAAAAAGCGCGATTAAAAAACCAGCGGTATACGCGCCCGCGGGTCCGAAGAGGTTATGTATGTATCTCACAGGCGAGGCATGGTTAATCGAGGGGTCTGCCGGATGGTAAGTAAAAAGACTTACCGATGCAAATATAAGCAAAAACAGAAAAGCAATTCCTATAATCTCTTTACGCATAATCTTATGTTTCCAATATAATTGGAAGAATAACCGGCCTTCGCTCAATCACAAAATAGAAATAGCGGCGAAGGGCCTTTACGATCTTAGCCTTAGCGCCTTCCCAACCATCAGAGCCTTCTCGTATATGTTCTTCTATGATTTCCAACACAATACACTTTGCATCTTCTAAAATATCACGACTCCGGTCTTCAAACACAAAACCCCGGGAAATGATATCGGGACCTTGCACTACTATCCCCGTCTCTTCATCGATGGCCATCGCGACAATAACCAGCCCATCCTCCGAGAGGTCTCTTCGCTCCCTCAGCACACTTGTTCCGATATCGCCGACCCCTTTTCCGTCAACAAGAATCCTGCCGGTATCAATTGATTCCCCCAGCCGGCCTTTACTCTTATCAAATATAATAGTCCGGCCGTTCTCGGCAAGGAATGTGTTCTCTTCGGGGATCCCCACCTGTTGCGCCAGGTGGGCATGACGGATCAGGTGCCGATATTCGCCGTGGATCGGGATAAAATACTTCGGTTTGGTGAGATTTATCATCAGCTTTAGTTCTTCTTGAAACGCATGACCCGAGACATGTATTGCGGAAACCTTTTCGTAAATAACCTCCGCCCCTTTTTTATAAAGATGATTAATAATGTGAGCAATGGCCTTCTCGTTGCCTGGAATAAACTTGGACGACAAGATAACTGTATCGCCCGGTTTAATTTTTATCTGTTTGTGGGAACCTGACGCCATACGATTCAGGGCGGACATCGGCTCGCCCTGGCTTCCGGTTGTCACAATCAGCACCTCTTCATCCGGGGTATTCTTGACATTTCCTATAGTAATCTCCTGCGATTCCGGTATATGCAGGTATCCCAGGTTCTTGGCAATCGCCACACTTGCCAGCATGCTGCGCCCGTTAAAGGTTACTTTTCTACCAAACATTTGCGCTATATTGACAACTTGCTGGGCACGTATGACGTTGGAGGCAAACATAGCCACAATGATCCGGCCCGTACACTCTCTGAATATGTCCTCCAATGTGCCTCCGATTTCCTTTTCAGAAATAGTATACCCTTCTTTTTCCACATTGGTTGAATCAGACATAAGGGCGAGGACACCTTCTTCCCCAAATGCGGCAAACCGCGCAATGTCGGTTATCTCGCCCTGTATCGGAATCTGACCCCCGTCCACCACGCTATGACTCACCCGAACAAACTCTACATTAAACGGCCCTATATCTATCCTATCTCTCGGAGCTATCTTGTTGAGCGAGGCCCTGTCAAGCAACTTGTGTTCCCGGAGCTTATATTCGAGCAGACCGAGGGTAAAGGGAGTACCGTATATCGGCACGTTTATCTCAGGCAGAACATACGGAATCGCGCCGATGTGGTCTTCATGGCCGTGAGTCAATATGATCCCTTTGACTTTCTCTTTGTTTTCTTTCAGGTAAGTGATATCCGGGATAACAATATCAACCCCGAGCATATAGTCTTCCGGGAACATAATGCCGGCATCGATCACCATAATGGTGTCACCATATTCAAACAGCATCATATTAAGGCCGATCTCACCCAGCCCTCCAAGTGGTATTATGCGAAGTGTGTTTTCATCCATTGTTTTCTTTGTGTCCTGTCTATTTTAGACTAACGCTAAAAATAAATCCGAAATTCGAATATCGAAATTCGAAACAAATCCTAAAATTCAAATATCAAATTTTCAAAACAGTCTTCAAACTTATGTAGTACCGTATTCCTTGCGAATCAAGAGCACAAACTTCCAACTCGTATTGTTTCGGATTTTAAATTTTGGTCATTTGAAATTGTTTCGGATTTCGTGCTTCGGATTTCGATATTAATTAAGTCTGTTATCTTATTGATATTCCTCCATGTCCTTCGCGATAACAGACCTAACACTCTCCATAAGCCCATCTATAGTCTTGCTTGTAAAACCGGTAGTATCAATAGGAGGATGAACCCTGACAATAATCTTTCCGGGCTGAACCTCTAAGCTTCCCTTCGGCAGAATAGACCTGCTTCCCAGTATGGTCACCGGCACAATCGGTTGTTTTGATTTTAGGGCAAGCACAAAACCACCTTTTTTAAACGGTTTAAGATTACCATCTTTGCTCCGAGACCCTTCCGGGAAAACAACAACCGAGGCCCCCCCTTGTATCCTTTCAGCCGCCTTCCCTATACTTTGAAATGCCGCTCTGCGGTTGGACCGATCAATCTGAATATAACCGGCCCTTGACATCGCATGTCCGAAAAAAGGAATGCTAAATAATTCGATCTTTGCAAGCCAACGAAACTGGACTGTAAGATGTCCCTGAAGCGCCGGGATATCATACATGCTCTGGTGGTTCGCCATATAAATATACGTCTTCCCGGGATCAATGTTTTCAAGCCCCTCCACGTTCATCCTGACCCTGCTTATAAATAAGACAATTCGAGCCCAGCACCTTGCTATACAATGTGGTATATTTCCTGTTTTCTGAAAAAAGGATGCGATGATTATAAGAATGGCAAAAAACAAAGTGGTCGGGACTATAGCCCCCACAGTTACAATCTTAAACATACCTATCAATTTTTCCTTGTCACTACTTTGGTTGTTAGGTTCAGAGTTCACGGTTCACGGTTGATCGCTTTCTAACCTTGAACCGTGAACCCCTGAACTTTGAACCTTAGCATTTATAAATTTATAAAATCATCAAGACGTAAGTTCCAATCTCTCAAATATACTGTCAGCTAATTCAATAATGCTGTCGCGCTGGCGTTTATCTGCATAGTGAATACAATCGCATCGCATTCGGTTGCGTGTCCTCACCAACAATTCAAAAGATATCGATGCGGGTTCCAGTATAACCGAAAAGTAAAACGGCTGGCAATCAGTATGGGCAACCTGGACAGGATCCATTAGATCAGGATCAAGAGGGATCCAATACATACCCTCTACAGGTTGTTGAGAACCATAGGTTTTATCCAGATACTCCTTTATTTGTTTGTAGTCATTAGGCCTTAATTCATCTATTATATATTGCTTCATTCAGTTCTCCTGGTAGTTTTCCTATGGGGGCTCATAGCTGTGGGTTTATAGTAAAATTTTAATTGTCATTCCTCCAACTATGAGGTATTAATTATCAATTATGGTATAACACAGTATTATATTCTTTGAAAGGGCTTTGAGACCTTTGATTTTTAAGAAATTGAGTATATCAAACACATAATTCTATGAACGAAAACATTCTGATATTAGGCGGTGGCCTGGCCGGTTGTTTGGCCGCAAAGTTTTTCTTGGACAAGGGTGCAACAGTAACGATTATCGATCGTCAGGAATTGGGAAGAAGCTTTGTGGTTGCAAGGAACCATGTCTCATTTCATGCCCACGAAAAGATGTGGTGCGCCACCCAGCCGGTTAAGGTGGTAAAAAAGATCCACGGAGTCAATGAACTGGAAAAAGCGCGAGCTATGTATCGTGTCAAGGTCTATGGGGAACATAGCATAGAAAAGGTAAGCATCAATTGTGATACAAAGGATAGTTTTCTACTGGATACCAATGCAATCCTGGATGCAATCAAACCTGTAACTTTTATAGAAGGTGAAGTCGCAGCCATCGATGATAATGCGGTTTCCTATAAGGACAAGAACGGAGCAAGCCATACAATAGATCATAACATTTTGATTTCCACGCTCTCCCTTCCTTTGGTATGTCGTTTTACTAAACTATCTCCTCCTCCTTTCCATCACACCCCTATTGGTATAAAGTTTTATCCCATACCCCCCATCGACTACATGCTGATAGAATATTTCCCGGGAGAAGAACCGTATTATCGGAGAACATCTTTTCGTGCCCAGGCCTCTGAAGAATATTTGCTAAACAAAGATTATCCCGGGATCACCTTTGATGCCAAGATATTCCCCGGCAAGGTTGTCCCCAACCCTGAAACAGATGCCCTGGTAAAAAGACTCGACAGGATGGGAATATACCAGATCGGGCGATTCGCTCAATGGAAGCCAAAGATGTTCGTCAACCACATTGCCCCGGAATTAAAACGCCGCATACCGCTTTAAAATCCACAAGGATAAGTCGTACATGAGCCTTATTGCAGTCCACAATCTCTCTCTTTCCTTTAGCGGACAGACAATATTTGATAGGGTCGGGGTTCAAATCAACGATGGAGACCGTATCGGTCTTGTGGGCCCAAACGGAACAGGGAAAACCACTCTCTTGCGCATCCTTATCGGAGAGGTCTCCCCTGATGGGGGTGAGGTCTCCAAAACCCGCGGAATTCGTATCGGGTACCTCCCGCAGGACATCTCAAGAATGTCCAAAGGAACGCTCTTTGCTTCGGTCCTCAACTCGATCCCCGGAAAACTAACACGGGACCAACGGTTAAAAAAACTCGAAGCTGACCTGGAACAGGCACAAGATCCCGGCAAACAAACAGCGCTCGCGCATCAGATGGCCGACCTCCACCACGAAATCGATTATTACAACACACAATTTTCTCCGCACAAGGCTGAACAGATTTTGCTCGGCCTTGGATTTTCTGCTGAATCTTTTGACGCCCCTTTGAACGAATTGAGTGGCGGGTGGAAAATGCGCGCGGCCCTGGCCGAACTTCTGTTCCAGGAGCCGGACGTTCTTCTATTAGATGAACCGACCAATCACCTGGATCTCCCTTCGGTGCTGTGGTTGGAAAAGTTTCTTCTGAACTTCAACCATGCCCTGGTCCTGATCTGCCACGACCGGCAATTTATCAACAACCAAGTCAATCGCATCATAAGCCTGGAACCGGAAGTTTCCGGTCCAAGGCCACCAAAGCCCGCCAGGCGCAAAGTAAGATAAAGACGTTAAAAAAGCTGGAGATCATAAAAACATACAAGAAACGAAAGGTGATGCATTTCTCCTTTCCAGAGGTCCCGAGAAGTGGTGACGTTGTTCTTTCGATCCAAGGGCTTACAAAGAGTTTTGGCGGCCGGCATCTTTATCAAGATCTCGAACTTGCCGTAAAACGGGGAGAACGTATCGCCGTCATTGGAAAAAACGGGGCAGGCAAGACCACTCTCCTTAAAATGATCGCCGGAGAGATCTCACCGGACAGAGGAACGATCCGTTTAGGCCATAATGTGACAATGAGCCATTATGCCCAGCACCATACCGAACTTCTTAATGGACACAGCACCATATTGGCAGAGGTCTCCCAGATAGTCCCGAATGCCGGGACAAGTTTTGTGAGGGGAGTATGCGGCGCTTTTCTATTTCCCGGCGACGACGTAGAAAAGCCGATTTCCGTGTTGTCCGGAGGAGAAAAAGCGCGTGTGGCCCTGGCCCGAATCCTTGTAAAGCCCGGCAATCTCATGCTGATGGACGAACCGACCAACCATCTGGATCTCCTTTCTTCCGAAGTATTGGTCAAGGCGCTGTGCGACTACAATGGCACACTTGTTTTTGTCTCGCACAATCAGTCCCTCATCAACTCTCTTGCCACAAAGATATGGGATGTTTCAGACCAAAAAGTGGAAGAATACCCGGGAAGCTTTGAAGAGTATATCGACCACCTGAACCGCAACAGGGACATGCTCCAAGGAGAAGCCGGAGCACAAAAAAGTGCTGACAAAAGCAGTACCCGGCAAGATAATGGGGACAAGAAAACAGCAAAAGAACAAAGGCGAATAAAAGCCGAACGCCGCAAGATAGTCAGCCAAAAACTGGGGCCGATCAAAAAGGAATTGGCAAAGATTGAGCGACGTATTGATGAATTGGAAAAACGGGAGAAAACAGTGTCCAGGGAATTGTCCGACCCGAAAATTTATCAAGACATCCAACAAAGCGAACCGCTTATGATCGAATATAGTAAGATAAAAACAGAGTTGGGCGGGTTGCTGAAAAAATGGGAATATCAACAAGAGCTGCTGGAAGCAGCTCAGAAGGAGTTATGATGGCGTCGTAAAAAGTCCAATCTACTGCGTTGTAGTAGTTTTTCAGGCACTCGACATACCATATGTATGCCTTCATACCTGAAAAACTACTACGCCTTGTATATTGGCCTTTTTACTTAGCCATCTTTTATCAAACTCAAGACTTTTTACGAGTGCATCAATTATGAGGATGTCAAAAATCCCCCGAATGCTGTTCGCGGACAAAAAGGGAATGATTTATGACCACCCTGACCTGGAAATGGTCGGTTTTTCCCAAAATACTCCAAAAAGGATAACATGGGACGATCTCATACCGTTGCCCCCGTATAGCAAACTCTTCTATATCCCCGACTCCCTCCCCATGGGACGTAATCCGGCTACCGGGGAATGGACAACATTTGACCGTATGCAAGGCAAAAAGGGCTCACCTCCCTGTTACGCTGTCGCTGCATTTATCTGCCCGGGCTACATAAGGTCGTATCTGCCGGCCGCTGATTATTCACGCAGGAAGGACACTCTGCCTCTGTGGGCATATTCTGCTGTAGGCTTTGCCAACGGGCAATACTATGTTCCCGCAGTCCTTATAGAGGAAAACGAGCACTGGAACCCGGCCAACTTTGACGATCAAGAGATGGTCCCCTTTCTCGAAGAATATCTCGAGCAAAAAAAGGAAAATCGATTGGTAAAGCATCTAAGCAAATGCGCCGTTGACAATCACTGCTTTGCCGCCAAGAATCTCTTTTTAAAAAGATGGGAGGCACCGCTGCCTGTCAGCAGAAGATGTAACGCAAGATGCCTCGGATGCATCTCGTTACAACCCAAAGGGACCTGCGCTCCTTCGCACCAGCGTATCGCGTTCCTTCCCAATGTCGAAGAGATCGTAGAAATTGCTGTGCCTCACCTTGAACAGGCAGAAGATCCTATTGTGAGTTTTGGTCAGGGCTGTGAGGGGGAACCACTGACCGAGACCGATTTGATTGTGGAAAGTATTCGGGAGATTCGAAGAAAGACCTCTAAAGGGGTCATCAATCTCAACACCAATGGTTCATACCCGGGCCGTGTGGATGCCATATGCAAAGCAGGGTTAAATAGCATCCGCGTCAGTCTGTCCAGCGCCAGGGAAACGCTCTATCACCGGTATTACAGACCAACAGATTACCAATTCGAAGATGTTCTGCAATCGTTGCGCGTTGCCAAGACCCACGGTATCTTCACCATGATAAACTATCTCGTCTTTCCTGGGATCTCCGATCAGCCTTCTGAAATAGACGCTCTTAGAAATGTCATCGACACCACCAAACCTTCTTTTATTCATATGAAAAACCTCAACATTGATCCTCAACTATATATAGAAAAGATGGAAGTACAGGAAGAAGAAGGTATAGGAATGCAAAAAATGATCGGCATTCTACAAGAGGAATTTCCACACGTTCGACTCGGATATTTTAATCAGTCAAGAATTTAGGAATTGGGCGGCCAGGGCCAAAAAGAAGGCAATGGGGCCTCAATAGTAACATCAATCGGTTTCGTTGGATGCCGGCAAGTGAGACTTCCGGCCAGCAAGGCGATGGCATCCTGGCCAAGCTTCAATGGTGAGCCGTAAGCGCGGTCGCCAACAATTGGATGCCCTTCAGCGGCGAGTTGGGCCCTAATCTGGTGTCGCCTTCCTGTAACCAGTTGAATTTGGATAAGGCTG
>JAFDAE010000270.1 GCA_019314005.1 Deltaproteobacteria bacterium
TAACACCTATGACGCGGTCCTTTACCGTCATGGGCACGCTGAGCATCGAAACGAGTCCCTCACGTTCAGCCAGTTCCTTCTCCTTATAATCCGGATCTTCGAGCACGTTCAAAAACATGCGAGGTTGATTTGTCTGTGCCACCAGGCCCACAATCCCCTCACCGAGTTTCAAGGTTCGTTCTTTTAAGTATTCCTTACTTATGCTTTGTGTAGCACGCAGATGCAAAGTCTTCTCTTTGTCATCTAAGAGCCAAAGAGCGCAGATCTTGGAATGCATAGTCTCTGCCGTTACTGTGACCACAAGGCGCAGAACATCATCTATATATCGATCCGACGTGATCGCCTTGCTGATCTCGGTCAGCGCCTCGATATGTTTAATATAATTATATTCTGAATGACGGTGTAAGGCTAATACATACTACGGCATGTCGAAGCTCGTCAAGATGAGACCTTTGAAAAACTGCCATTTTCCCGTGATGCGGCGTCAGGCTTCAAATTTTAATCCTCAAAATACCCAATGTATTCCTCCGGTTAAAATTTTCGCCTTCCTTGCCTGACGAGCACGCAGTGAAGCGTCAGCGCTCATAATGTCGCGTTTTTCAAAGGTCTCGATGATATCGAGACATCTTACAATAATGTCGTTTTTTCAAGAAAAGGCCTACGTTATTGTAGGATATGCTCCTCTTTTCTCTGCTCCTTTTAGAACTGAATATCCCAATACTGAAAGATTTTGAGACCCTTCCCTTTTGCCGAATCCCTACGCGACTTGCAGCGCTTGCGTTAAGGTCAGCGCCAGCGATCTCCTGGAAATAATTAAGATATCCCTCATGTTATCATTTTCGGTTCCCTTTGACCTCGGATAACATTAGACGTTCTGTAAAGGTTTCATGGTTCCATTTTTTTGTGCGATCGAATCAAAAAATCTTTTTTGGCACGCGACCTGCTTATGAAAAAATTCACCTTAAAGCGTGTTTGATTTTTAAATTCGCCGGCTGGTAGATCAAACAGGAAACAGGAAAGAGCGAGTATGGCAAAGTCTTCAATCAGGATTATCGGTTTTTGCTGTCAGAATGCCCTCAGCGGAGAGCAAGGTCTGGCGGGAAGGGGACGAACCTCTTTCGAGCCAACCATCAAAATTGTCGCGCTTCCCTGTAGCAGCAAGGTGGAGACGCTCGGGATTGTTAAGGCATTCGAGTCAGGCGCCGACGGCGTATTCGTCCTCGGGTGCCCGGACGGCAAATGCCATCTCCTGGACGGAAACTACAGGGCACAAAAAATCGTCAACTACACAAAACGATTCCTGGACGAAATAGGGATTGAAAGCAGCCGCCTGGAGATGTTTCAACTCGGAACGCCTGAATCGCAAGACCTTGATCAGGTTGCGCAAATTATGATCGAGAGAATTGAGTCACTTGGTGTTTAAAAAAAGATCTTGGGGGACAGTGATAATGTTACGGGTTACGAGTTGCGAGTTACGGGTTCAAACACACAACTCGCAACCCGGAACCCGTAACTCGCAACATTGCTTTTAATCCCTCGATACCGGAATAACTAAAAACAGTTTTTCAAGAAACTACACATGCCAAAAAAATACCACACCCATACAGAGCCGGCACCGCCGCGCTTTACTCCTATAGGGAAAAGCACCATCCTTGACTGGGAGGGAGGATGCCTGCGCTGCTTTAAGTGCGTCAAGCGCAAGTGTATATATGGCGCATATAACGAGCGAACGTTCGACGTTACGCAGCTCACTGACACAATCGACACCATCTGCAAGAACTGTCTCGTGTGTGTCCAATCATGTCCCGGACAGATAATCACCAAGGTTATCAACCCGGAATACAAACTTCTGGGCGATTCATACTGGACGCCGGACATCATAGCCAGGCAGTGGTTCCAGGCCGAGACCGGCAGCATACCCGTGTCCGGAGCAGGTTACGCGGGACCGTTTTCAGGCCCGGGTTTCGACGACATGTGGACGGATATGTCTGAAATCGTCCGCCCCACACGGGATGGAATTCATGGCAGGGAATATATTAACACATCAGTAAACCTTGGAAGAAAGCTCTCAGCCCTCAAATTCGATGATAATGGAAATCCGGTACTTGACGCACCCAAAAACATTGAGATTCCCCTTCCGATGATATTCGGGGAGCTTCCGTTTGGGAGTCTGAGCAAAGATGTCTATCTTGCCATGGCAGAGGCCGCCATGGAATTGAACACGCTGATTGAGATCCCTGCGGAGGCGTGGGATAAAGATTTGGAACCGTACGCAAGACATGTGATACCCGTGCTGTCCGCGAAACAGACCGAGACCCATGATAAGCTGATTGAAGCAGCACAGATTGTCGAAATTCGGGACTCTGATGGATCTGATGAGGTCATCAAAAAGCTGAAGGAAAAACATCTCGATACGTTGGTTATGATCAAGCTTGCTCTAAGTGAAAATAGCCGTGAACGTGTTGCAGCGCTCGCAAATGCCGGAGCCGACATTATCCATGTTCACGCCGACCGGAACGGAAACGTGCGTGGAGGGGGAAAGACCTGGTTTATTAAAGATACTGTGAGGGGGATACATAACCATCTGGTCAACGCGGGTATTAGAGACAATGTAACTATTGTGGCCAGCGGGGGTATTGCCATGGCCGAACATGTGGCCAAGGCGGTCATATGCGGGGCCGATGCTGTTGCAGTTGACATCCCTCTTCTTCTGGCCCTTGAGTGCCGTATGTGTTTGCGATGCGAACAAGGTCTTGCCTGCCCGGTTGAGATCGAAAATATACATCCCAAATGGGGCAAGACCCGCATCATGAATTTCATAGGGGCGTGGAGGAATCAAATATTAGAGGTGCTCGGCGCCATGGGTATTCGCGAGATCAAACGGCTGAGAGGGGAAGTAGGACGAGCCATGTTTTTCAAGGACCTCGAAGCACAGACGTTTGGCAAACTTTTTGGATTGAAGATTGTCGATTGAAGATTGTCGATTGAAGATTGAAGATTGTTGGAAGGCTATTCAATCGTCAGTAGTCAATCATCAATCGTCAATGGATTAGGCATTAGATGAGCAGTACAAGTAACAATATAGCGGCACTTCCGGAGGTTAGGAGAACGCCGAGCCGATTCAGGAATGCTATTGGCAAATATAGGATCCGCCGAAGCAGTGCGTGCGTTGCGTGTGGAAAATGCGCTGAAGTATGCCCCTACGGCGTACACGCAAAACGGCATAATAAGATGGCCAAGCCAAAGGATTACCTTTGTATCGGCCCTAAGTGTAATAAATGTGTAGAAGAGTGCCCGGAAAATGCGCTCTCCTTGGAAAAGAATCCTCTGACCGAAGTGATCGGGGATAGGAGATGGACCCCCGATCTTTTGATCAGCTCCTGGTACATGGCAGAGACGGGTGAGGTTCCCCCTGGAGATATCGAATATAAAATCGGAGACTCAGGAGGCGGATTTGACAGGCTTTGTTTCCACTTTGTAAAGAAAGCCGCTACAAAACTGGACACAAGTAAGTTTTCCACAAAGCTTTCTTTGAACAGGAGAAACGATGGACGCGCTGATGTGGAAATAGGTATTCCGGTCTACGGCGGCGGGATGTCTTACGGCTCGATCAGCCTGAAGACAATGGTTGCAAGGGCCAGGGCGTGGAAGGCCTGGGACTCTTTTACCTGCACAGGAGAGGGAGGGTATCCTGAGGAACTCTACCCGTATGACGACCATGTCATAACCCAGGTGGCAACAGGTCTTTTTGGTGTAAAAGAAGAGACAATACAACGCGTTAAAATCATCGAATTCAAGTATGCCCAGGGGGCCAAGCCCGGTCTTGGCGGGCATCTCCTCGGA
>JAFDAE010000036.1 GCA_019314005.1 Deltaproteobacteria bacterium
GAGATCACAGTGCAGTCTCCACGCAAGCCGTACCGGTTCAGGGGTAAAATTCGCAAGGTTGCGCAAAGGTAGAACAAGAAATGTCTATGAAGATAACAATTGTCGGATCCGGTACATGCGTTCCCTCTTTGAAGCGAAGCAGCTGTTCCGTGCTCATTGAGGTTTCAGGAGAAAAACTCCTGTTTGACACAGGAGCAGGGACCCTGCAACGTCTCCTTGAACTTGGAGTCGATTTTTCAGCGATCCCATATATCTTTTACAGCCATCTACATCCAGACCACACGGGTGAGTTATGCTCCTTTCTCTTTGCTATGAAATATCCTGAAAACTATCGCAGGAAAAAACCTTTTAAGATTGTGGCAGCAAAGGGTTTTTCTGGGTTTTATGAAAGACTAAAGGGTGTATATGGAGAGTGGATAACGCTTGATCCCTACCTGATTGAAGTAATGGAGCTGAATAATGATAAGGCTGACTACCGAGATTTTGTAACTTTTCAAGTGGATACACTCCCCATGGCCCATACGGAACAGAGTATCGCGTACAGGATAACATCAACAGACGGCAAATCAGTAGTCTATTCGGGTGATACCGACTTCTGCCAAAATCTTGTCAAGCTATCTAAGGACGCGGATCTTCTGATCTGTGAATCCGCCCTCCCTGATCAGATCAAGGTGCCGGGGCATCTGACTCCTTCTCTTGCAGGTCAGATAGCTGAAGAAGCAGGGGCAAAGAGTCTGATCCTTACCCATTTTTATCCGGAATGCGAGCCGGTCGATATTGCTGAACAGTGCAGAAAGACCTATAGCGGCAAATTGCTGCTTGCAGAAGACTCCATGCGAATCTCCATATAGTATCCATCCGGAAGAGGTAAACCATAAAAGGCTTGACACAACATTCGGTGTTTGTTAGGCAAAAAGGTTATAGGACGGAGGTGCCAAAGTCTCAAGACCTTTGAAAAAAGCGATATTTTTTCGTCAGGCAAGGAAGGCAAAAATTTTAACCGGAGGAATACATTGGGTATTTTGAGGATTAAAATTTGAAGCCTGACGCCGCATCACGGAAAATGGCGGTTTTTCAAAGGTCTTGTCTCAGAAGCCGCAGACGGGATAACCCCTGCGGTTTTTTTGTCATAGGGCAAGGAAGGCATCAAAAAGATAATAATAATGGGAAAAGGATGGTTAACCTTGGCTAAAGAACCAAAGCTTAAAGAATTAAGAGATAAAATCGATTCGATTGACCGTGAGCTACTGAAGTTTTTGGGCAAGAGAATGGAAATTTCCAAAGAGATCGGAAAGGCCAAGAAGACGCGGGGCGTTAGCTCATACCAGCCTGAACGGGAAGAAGAGATCTTCTCAAAAATGACCGCTTCCAACAAGAAAAGCGCTTTGAGCAATATCGCCCTGAGACGGATCTACACGGAAATCATGTCAGCTTCGCGTGCCCTTCAGGAGTCGATATCCGTTGGTTTCCTCGGGCCGGAAGGGACGTTTAGCTATATCGCTACTATACGGCACTTTGGACATTCCATCAATCTTATCCCGCAAAGAGATATTTCAGAAGTGTTTATCGGTGTTGAAAAAGGGGCCTTTGATTTTGGCGTAGTGCCGGTGGAAAACTCAATGGAAGGAACAGTCAACGCCACACTGGACATGTTCCGACATACGACTGTGAAAGTCAATGCGGAAATTCTGTTAAAGGTTGTTCATAATCTTGTATCGTTGACCGGGCAAAGAGAAGATATGCGTACGATTTACTCACACCCGCAACCCGCTGCTCAGTGCCGTATGTACCTGAATACGCACTTTCCAAATGTAAAATTGGTTGAGACTCAAAGCTCTGCCGTTGCTGCTGAAAAGGCCGCCTCAAACAAAAAAATCGCTGCCATTGCCAGTGAATATGCAGCAAAGGAATATAGCTTAAAAATGATAGACAGGAACATAGAGGATTCAGCTAACAACATCACCAAGTTTTTTGTCATAGGACAACACCTCAACAAAAAATCATCACATAGCAAGACCTCTATATTGTTCTCTTTAAAGGATAGGCCTGGTGTCCTTTACGATGCACTGAGACCTTTCTCAAAAAACGGGGTTAACCTGACCAAGATCGAATCGCGGCCCACAAGGGAAAAGGCATGGGATTATGTCTTCTTCATTGACATGGACGGACATATTGAGGACGACCCCATACAAGAAGCCGTCGAGGAACTGAATTCAAAGGCACGATTTGTAAAAGTACTCGGTTCTTATCCTGCCTGCAAGGAGATCCTGTAATATGAAAATCTCAATTGTCGGTGGTAATGGCCCGATGGGGGCATTATTCAAACCGTTCTTTGAGGAACAAGGCTATGTGGTCCAACCCCTTGGCAGAAAAGACGAGCCCCACTACAAAGAGCGGCTGAAAGATTCAGACGTCGTCATTATAACGGTGCCTATTGCCGTCACCAAAGAGGTCATCCTCAAGATCGGACCGTTGGTCCCCCGCGACAGCCTTTTGATGGATATGACCTCGCTAAAGGTTTTCCCTGTGGAGACAATGCTCAAGGCATTCAAAGGAGAGGTGATAGGAACGCACCCCTTATTCGGACCGTCCCTGGAAACCCTTTCCGGACAGACTGTTGTTGTAACGCCCGCAAGAGGAGACAAGTGGCTTCCCTGGCTTACCGAGACCTTTACAAAAAATAATATCACAGTAACACTTTCCACCCCCCAGGAACACGATCGTTTTATGGCGCTGACACAATGTGTCAGAACGCTCAACACCATGGTGCTCAGTAAGGTTGTCAAGGATAACAAACTGGACCCAAAACAGCTCCTGAAATACGCAACCCCGATATTTAAGGGAGAAATGTGGTGGGTCGGGCGACTCTTTTCTCAAGATCCCGAACTCTATGCCGGCATTCAAATGGAAAACCAGATGATCGGAAATGTCTTGGAAGATTATCTTTCCGCGGGAAAAGAGCTTGTAGATATAATAACCCGAAAAGATAAAGAGGAGTTCATAAAATTTTTCGAGGAAGCTGCAGAATATTACAAAGAAATACTTGAGGAGGCAAAGAGCAGAAGTAACAAAATGATAGATGAAATTGTGAGGACCTGATATGGCGCTTCACATCGTGATAGACGGGTACAACCTGATTCGCCAATCTCCCACCCTGAGCGCCATGGAATATATCAGCACCGAAGAAGGACGCGACGGACTCCTCAAGCTTCTCGCACAATACAAAAAAGTCAAACCTCATAAAATTACAGTAGTCTTTGATGCCGCGTACGGGAACTCTTTAGCGGAAAGCAAGACGCGACAACGTGGAATAACTATCATCTTTTCCCGCAGAGGGGAGTTGGCCGACGACGTTATTAAACGGATCGCAGCAAAAGAAAGAGAACGTGCTATTGTAGTTACCTCCGACAATGACATCATCGACTTTGCCGTGCGTCATGACGCTGCCACGATTGACTCTCAGGAATTCGAGGCTAAGTTGACCATGGCGTCTTATGCCGAGATGAAAGGAGGCGAAGTAGAGGACGAAGAGAATGGATGGTCCAAGACCACCAAAAAGAAAGGGCCTGCGCGGCGACTCCCCAAACAACGGCGAAAGAGCCGGAAAAAGATCAGTAAATTGTAGATCAAAACCAAATGCCTGGATGATCTCCAAAAGATTTTATCCTTTTATCAATGAACTCATAATCCCTCACAACACTCCTGAAACGAATTTCATTTTCACTGAGTATTTCGAATTGGTATACGTCAGGCTCTTCCATTGCATCAGAAGTAGTTTCGTAAAATCTATTCCCTTTGATCCACCATTTACCGTCCTGCGTAGATTTGTAGATTCCTTCTTCAGTATGGTGAAAGAAAATAATCGAGTAAGTTCCATCTGCTGAACGGTTCTGTATCCATGTACGCAACATTTTTTCTTCGCGATCCGTATGGCTCCCTTCCCATGTTCCGATAAACATATGTCTGATGTCTTCCGGCGCCTTTCTCTGGGAAGCGTTGTTCATGATTCCACATCCAGCCTGGAGAATGATCATCAAGAATAGAGGTATTATTTTGAATCTTTTCATTTTTTCTCCATAATCCGGATTAGGGCAAAGCGCTTTCTATTTCATATGCCAAAATTATGAAGTCAGCCCAAATCGTTGCAACTATCGGATTCATTTTCTTGAATTGAACGCCTATACTATAGGTGTTATCATTCTCTTCAACCCAAGCGATCGTGCCTTCGGTTTTCCAAGGCTCATGAATATCAATAACCATGTCCAGGCGCGATCCTACATGTGCAGGGACACTGCCCTTAATCATCACCCCGCCGGGACTTGCATTATGTACGAACTCACTCAGAAACCGATCACCATCAAAATAGGTTACAGAGAGTTGCGTTGCTACCCTGTCAAATCCTCGTCTTTTTTCTATCATGTGCAACCATAGTTTCTTGCTATCGATCTATGTTTATTGAATTAATTTTATATTTTATCACAAAAGAGAAAAAAAGACAGGGTGTACTTAGGAGGATGTACTTGGGAGGCATATAGAGACCTTTGCACAACTGCCATTTTTTCGTGATGCGGCGTCAGGCTTCAAATTTTAGTCCTCGAAATACTTAATGTATTCCTCCGGTTAAAATTTTCGCCTTCTTTGCCTGACAAAAAAATGTCGCGTTGTGCAAAGGTCTCAGAGAGATTGGCAGTTTTTCAACGCTCTCTTTAAGACCTGAACGGCAATTCGGTTCCTGTCAGCAGCCGCCTGATGTTGCCTCTAAACGCGTAAAAGATAAAAGCGGATATAATTAGAGCTAAGATTAGATAAAAGGTTGAGTCCATGAAGAGCCAGACAGAAATAGGGAGAAGGACTGCTCCGGTCAAGGAGCCTGCTGACACGTATCGCCAGCGATATACAGCCCCGATAAACCCGATGAGGGATATGATTAAGGGGATTGGAGCAATCACCGCTATACATCCTGCAGCAGTGGCCACACCTTTTCCTCCCTCAAAATGCAGAAATATGGAAAAGAGATGTCCAAAAAAAGCAGACAAAGCAACCAGGCTTACATATGCTTCTTTTTCCCAGCCCCCGTATTGATCGGCCGAGCCAAGGGCAAGACATACGGGAATAGCCCCTTTTAACGCATCGCCGACCAATGTAAGGACCCCGAGTTTCATCCCTGCCAACCGCGCGACATTGGTGGCGCCTATATTTCGGCTACCATTGTCTCGAACGTCGACATCACTGCAATATCGGGTCAATAGAACCCCAAAGGGAATTGAGCCCAGGAGATAAGCGAGAATAGGAAGATAGATAAGATTATATGGCATTTTGTAAAGGTCTCTATGTGTCCATCCGGAAACGGTAGATTTTGTTCCGAGACAAGGCCGCACAAAGGTTTCTACCGCAGGCGTAGCACTGCTACGTCGAGGATAGAAACCTGCGGAGAACGCGGTATCGGGGCAAAAGGTGCCGTTTCCAGATGGACACTACTGGCTTGGCGACACCTGCACATTGGTAAGGAGCACCTTTAAGTCTTCATCCGAAAACGAGATTCCCCCACCCAAAAATACGGATTCATTACCTTCGTCGCTGATAAAATCGTCAAAACCACCCGTAATATAAAGGTGACGAATTGGAGAAAATTCTACTTTAAATTTCAGGTGTGGATCTTCGTCGGGATCAAAATCAAAGGCATCAAAAGAGAACATAAGCCGATCCTTGAAAAAGTGATAATCGAGCCCAACACCGCCGGTCGATTCAATCATTCCCCCGCGCAACGTCAGATCATAATAACGTTTTGCTATCAGAGCGGAAAACTTAAGACCGTCTTCTTCTGTCTTTTCTTTTACTACAGTAGTAGTTGGTCCCCCATTTACCGTGGTCCTGGTCGTTGTTGTGGTCGTCTTCCCGGCAGGATCATCCACTATCTGTACGAGGTAATATTTATCCTCTTTAGGCTGAATCCTAAGTGAGAGATATGATTTTACCTCTTCGCTGTCAAAAAGGTATTCTCCCCGATAGTCAACAAACGTTTTAAACCTGCCTTCTTTTAGTATGTAATCATTAATGCTGGTCAGCGTTTCATTCAGTTTTTCCACGGTTTCACCTTCATTGACCAGTTTTCCGATAGACCCTTGACCTTTGTTGATCTTGTTAGAAATCTCTTTTAGCGAGCCCAGGGAATCATTCAGTCTTTCCACGGTTTCATCTTCATTGACCAGTTTTCCGATAGACCCCTGACCTTTGTTGATCTTGGCGATAACCTCTTCTAAGTCGATAGAAGTCTCTCGAACATTGGCTACTATTTCATTGAGATATTCCCTGTTGGTGGAACTTACTTCTCGGAGATCTTTGGAGAATTGGGCCAAATTGGTGATCATCTCATTGACCTTCTCATTGTTGTCCTTAACGGTACGGCTCAGTGTTTCGGTGAGTTCCCGCAGGTTATCCACAATAATTTGAAGAGACCTCTTACCTTTTTCCCCACCAACAGCCCCTGCAAGGGAGTGACTAACCTTTTTTACATCTTCTCCTATTTCAGAGAGCTGGTTTAAGAGTCGATCAATATCAGCAGCAGAGGTTGTCCTGGAGATGTGGTCTCCGTCTTTCAACATAGGCGCTTTTTGGGCACCCAGTATGAGCTCTACATATTTGTCTCCCAGCATCCCCCTGGTCCGAATGGCAGCCTTCACGTCTTTGCCTAGTTCTATGCCATGTTTAATACGGAGGGTAACCTTTGCCTTGCCCTTATCGAGTATTATAGCCCCTACAGTTCCTACTTCAACGCCCGCAATCTGTACCGCTGCGTCCTTGGCAAGCCCCGCGGCAGAATCGAAATGGACATGTAATTCGTAGCCCTTTTTGCCGAGTTCAAATTTGCCGACACGCATAGACATGTAGGCCAATATCATTAGACCGATAAAGACGAAAATTCCTACTTTGGCCTCAGGGCTTAGTTTGGCCATTCTTAGACAACCTCAACCGGACCTTGGGACTTCCCATGGATAAATTGTTGTACAATTGCATTGTCAGAAGATCTAAACTTGTCGGGCGTGCCGACTTCGATAATTTTTCCCTTGTAAAGCATAGCGATCTTGTGGGCGATCTTGAATGTTCCTTTTATATCATGGCTGATTACCACACACGTTGCGCCGGTTTGTTTCTGAGTTTCCATGAGTAACGTATCTATGTCGTCAGCCATGATAGGGTCCAAACCGGTAGTTGGTTCGTCGAACAGAATAATCTTCGGATCTAAGGCAATCGCGCGGGCCAGTCCAACACGTTTGCGCATACCGCCGCTCAACTCGGAGGGGAGTTTGTGGCTCACATTCTTCAAGCCTACCTGGAGTAGTTTTTGTTTTACAATCTCGGAGATAATATTTTGTTTTAAGAGGGTGTGTTCTTTCAGAGGAAAGGCAATATTTTCGCCTACATTCATAGAATCAAAAAGGGCAGCCTCTTGAAACAGCATACCGAAAAATTTTCTTACCTCATTAAGCTGACGGTCATTGAGTCTCGTAATATCAACACCATCTACAAGAATTTGGCCCTTGTCCGGTTTTAGCAGGCCGATTATGTGCTTTAGTAGAACACTTTTACCGCCGCCGCTCCTTCCGATGATAACGGTAATCTTTCCGGCTTCTATCGATAAATTAACGCCATCGAGAACCGTTTGACCTTGAAACGACTTATAAACGTCAACGAGTTCGATCATACTATGTCCCCTCTATATTCAGGTGCCTGCTGTTAGGCGCTCCCAAACCTTTGGGGCGAGGTCGATCGAGTTGGTGGCCTCAAACAGTTTTACCGCGTCCTCGTAACCCTGGGCAGTAATTCGATCTTTATAAACACGGTCTATGTTGTTGAGCTTGTCGGTAAATACCTTGTTAACCTTCTTGATGTTTCCTCCAATGTTTCCGGTTTCTACGGCCCACTTCCACATTTCCTCCCAGAGGGAATCGGGAAGTCCGCGATAAGAACGGGTTATATAGCCCTTATCAGGTGTGGTTAGAGCATTGCCGCTTTCGTTCATGGCTATTCCAAAGGAAATATTCTGCCAAAAGGTCCCTACATTGCCTTTGCGGATTCCATAGTTGATGAATAGACGAATTTTAGTAAGGGAGGTTCCTGTAATCCCATGCTGAGCAATATCCAGGTCCCACGGCTGAATCGCGTCCCAGATGTCTTTAGTTAGATCGAGCTGTATCCCTTCATGAGCGGCCCCGAAATATGTGCCGTGAATAGAGCCGTTGTTGATCGCTAAAAGATCCGGATGGATGCCGGCCTTGTTCAACTCTCCGATGAACCAAGCGGCTTCATCCGGCTGTGTAAAACCTTCGGCGTGCCCTTTTTTCGCTCCGATTTCTCCGAGTTCCACTTCAAGACAATAACCCGCGTCTTGAATTGCCTGAGCCAAGTCTTTTGTTGCCGCAAGGTTCAGCTCGTTTTCCATATGTGAGGCATCAATCGCAAATGAGGTAAAGCCGGCGTCTAATTCCTCAGCAATAAGGCTTCGGACCTCCTCCACCTGGTCGGAGTTTTTCACGGTAAGATGATCCGCGTGCACGCTGAACGGGACCGTAGTATTTCCAATCGCTTCATTTACGGAAACAATGTGCTCAACAAATGATGCGGGGGTGAATTCCGTGTAACCCAGTTCTGATTTTGCAATTTCATACATGACCGGGGCGCCTGTGGCCATAGACGCGCGGGCAATCCCTTCGACCGGGAGTTTGCACCGGCAGTTGCAGGCCATAATCATGGCATTGTTCTGTTTGGCAGTCTTGACCAATGGTCTGCCATTTATAAGAGGCGTCTTTATGTTCGGGAATCTTTTCTTGACTTTTTCCGGTATAAATTTTTCAAATTCCATCTTGAGCCTCCTTGTTGTTATAAGTAATCCTTAGCCAGGATCTCGGCAATCTGAACCGCGTTGGTCGCTGCCCCTTTGCGGATATTGTCAGCAGCGACCCACAGGTTGATTCCGTTTTCAATCGATTCGTCAGCTCGAATTCGCCCTACAAACGTATCATCCTTTCCGGCTGCATCAATCGCAAGCGGATACAAGTTCTTGGCAGGATCATCCGCCACTTTAATGCCGGGGGCGCCTTCCAGCAATTGTCTGACTTCATCCGGTGTTATGTGTGTGTGCGTTTCAATATTTACCGATTCCGAGTGTCCGAAAAATACAGGCACGCGCACCGTAGTAGCGGTTACTCCTATGGTGTTGTCTTCCAGTATCTTCCTGGTCTCATTGACCATCTTCATCTCTTCTTTGGTATAACCATTATCCAAAAATATATCAATGTGCGGAAGGCAGTTGAATGCTATTCTGTGAGGATACACTTCTGTTTTATAATCAACAAAATTGATCATGGCCCGTGTTTGATCAAATAGTTCGGCAATCGCGTTTTTCCCTGTACCGGAAACTGCCTGATATGTGGAGACGACGATTCTTTTTATCCCCGCCTTATGGTAGATAGGCGCCAGCGCTACCACCAGCTGTATGGTGGAACAATTCGGATTGGCGATAATCCCCTTGTTGGTGTATTGGGCGATCGCATGCGGATTAACTTCCGGTACAACGAGGGGGACATCAGGATCCATGCGCCATGCGCTCGAATTATCAACTACGACACACCCGTCTTCGGCTGCACAGGGGGCAAAATGTTTACTGGGTCCTCCTCCTGCGGAAAAAAGCGCAATATCGATTCCCTTGAAAGAGCGTTCCGTCATCTCTTCTACAGGAATCTGATCTCCTTTAAATCGTAGCTTTTTTCCTGCAGAACGGCTTGACGCCAAAAACTTTACATCCTTAACAGGAAAATTACGTTCTTCTAAACAGGAAATCATCTGATTTCCTACAGCGCCGGTGGCCCCGGCCACTGCAACATTGAACAACTTACTCATTTTCTATGCTATCCCAAATCGATATATAGCAGCCCTAAAGGGCTGGGCTACATTTTGCAACATACTGTCAATATTGAATCAATTACAACGCTTCAACCACCAGATCTCCAACCTCTGACGTACTATATCCCATCTTCCCTGCGGAAAGACTTTTAATGTCTTCTCGAACTACCTTAATCACAGCCTTTTCTATTCTATCGGCCGCCTCTTTTTCACCCAATGTTTCCACCATAACTTGTGCGGCGCATATCGCGGCGAGCGGATTGATCACCTGTTTTCCGGTATACTTCGGAGCAGATCCTCCGATCGGCTCAAACATGGAGACCCCTTCAGGATTGATATTGCCGCCCGCGGCAATCCCCATCCCCCCCTGAATCATAGCGCCCAGGTCGGTAATAATATCACCAAACATGTTGTCGGTGACGATCACGTCAAACCACTCGGGATTTTTTACCATCCACATGCAGATCGCATCCACATGTGCATAGTCGGTCTTTATGTCAGGATAATCTTTTGCCACCTCATAAAACGTGCGTTCCCACAGGTCAAATGCATAGGTTAATACGTTTGTTTTTCCACACAGGGTGAGTTGTTTCGCCTGATTTCGTTTTCTACAGAACTCAAAGGCATAACGAATGCAACGTTCAACACCTTTTCTGGTATTTATCGATTCCTGGATGGCCACTTCATCCGGCGTTCCTTTTTTCAAACAACCTCCGGCACCGGCGTAAAGTCCTTCCGTATTCTCTCTGATCACAACAAAATCTATGTCTTTGGGGCCCTTGTCTTTCAAAGGGCAATCCACCCCTTCATAGAGTTTGACAGGGCGAAGGTTTATATATTGATCTAAGCTGAATCGGAGGTTCAAAAGTATCCCTTTTTCCAGTATGCCGGGTTTTACATCCGGATGTCCTATCGCCCCGAGATAGATGGCGTCCATTTTTCTTAAAGACTCTATGGTGCTATCGGAAAGGGTTTCTCCGGTGGCCTTATAGTTTTCTCCTCCCAGGTTGTATTCAGTAAAGGTAAGGTTGAAGTCGGATAGTCCGGACACGGCTTTGAGGACCTTTAATCCCTCGGCGACCACTTCCGGTCCGGTTCCATCTCCTGGAATCACAGCAATCTGATAATCGTTTTTAGACATATGTTTCTAACCTAATCCTTTCATTATATGTTTATCAAATTTAGGAATTCCCCAATCCCTCAATTCCCCGATCGTTTTTTCAACACGTACGGCATCAATCCGCCTGCATCTATCAGGTCCTTCATGAAAGGCGGAATCGGGGCGGCCTCAAATGTGGAGCCCTTTGTTTTATCTGTAATAGCACCGGTATCCGCATCTATTGATACGATGTTTCCTTCTTGGATTGATCGTGCTGCTTCAGGAGATTCAAATATGGTTAAGCCTGTGTTAAAAGCGTTTCTGAAAAAGATGCGGGCAAAACTCTCCGCTATAATGCAGGCAATACCCGCCCCTTTAATAGCAATGGGGGCATGTTCTCTTGATGAGCCGCAACCGAAATTCTTGCCTGCCACGATGATGTCGCCCGGTTGCACCTTTGTGGAAAATTCCGGGGCCATGTCTTCCATCACATGTTCAGCCAATTCTTTAGGGTCAGAGGTAACCAGGTATCGTGCCGCAATAATTACATCCGTATCAATGTTATCTCCGAACTTCCAAACCTTACCTTCAATCTTCATAAACCGTCCTTGTGAGACCTTTGCATAACTGCCATATGAGCGCTGACGCTTCACTTCGTGCCCCGTGATGCGGCGTCAGGCTTCAAAATTTGGCACGCAGTGAAGCGTCAGCGCTATCCTCGAAATACCCAATGTATTCCTCCGGTTAATTTTTTCACCTTCCTTGCCTGACGGAAAAATGTCGCGTTATGCAAAGGTCTCCTTGTCCTTTGCTTTTCCTACAGCTCCT
>JAFDAE010000271.1 GCA_019314005.1 Deltaproteobacteria bacterium
AGTTTTCTCCTCTCGTTTCCGGCATGGAAAGCGAAGCAGCTAAGATCATGCCCCTTCTGGATTCACTGCCTGACGGGGATCGACTGAAGGATCTCCTCAACAGGGCGGTTGTCACTGCGACGGTTGAGGCAATTAAGTTCAACAGGGGCGACTATCTCTAGACAGGGTCTTCCCCGGGAGAACTCTCCGCATGAGACGGGGTCTGTTATCTGACAGTTATTGTCAACGATATGACGGGCTGGTGTATCGCTCATTTTTCTGAGCACATCCGTGAGGGAATCCTCACTACCGTCAGTATGTGTAGAAATAAGCCTTTCTTAGGACAGTTAGCCCTTTCTTGGAAGTGAAAAATCAAAAGAACCCTCTCCCGGCACACAAGTTGCTGTTTTCCAAAGAGTCATATGGGAGCACCTTGTCCAAAAAGAAATATGTAGAGTGGAAATGGGTACATGGTTATGGATCTGACAATCCCCGGCATATGTTTCCTTACCTCCTCCATTCAACTGGAATTTGACACGGATGGGGACATAACACGGCTCGAACCGACAGGCTCCCGCAGTATCGATGCCGATCATATCCTGGTTCTCGCACGGTTTCATCTACAGCAGCACCGCATGACCGAAATCCCTGCAATTTCCCTTTTCGACAAAATCACGGTCCCCGATAACCTGGCCGTACCGGAGATCTATAACGGGACACAGAGACTTCACGGCAAAAAAATCCTGATCCTTATGTTAAAAGGCTGGAAGGATATGATCCTTATCCAGCCTGCAATACACGCTCTCTACCGGATGGCGGCATCCATGGGCGAATCTCCGCGAATCACCCTGGGGTGTAGCTGGATCAGCAATTTCCCCTATCCCGATGCGGGGGATGTCGACGGGGTAATCCCCAATATCATGACCTTGGCGCAGCTGCGCTCGTTTGACATCCTGGTCAACTTGCTGCCGGTGAATTATCAGCGATTGGCCACACGCTCCATGCGGGATCTCTGCCTTGAGATCCTTGACCTCGATCTGTAGCGCGCCTTTCGCGAGACAGGGTGTGAGGCGCCCGTTCGTTGTTCCTGCGAGGAAGGCCCTGGACAGGGTATGGAGTTTGCGTGATACCCGGACGTGAATGTGAATTCTCCATCAGGAGTTGTGGCATATTTATTGCTCCTTCATTGCCATACGTTAAAGTTAATCTGAAACTTATATTAAAGTTTCTCTGTTCAAAGCCGAAAAGAAGAATATCAGTTAATACGTTACATAAGGATGGTTAACAATATGGATACGAAAGCAGAATACAAAATACAGGAAGTCAGTGAAAAAGTAGAGGTTCCCGCTTCCACTGTCCGCTATTGGGAGGCGGAGTTTGGTGGACTTATAAACCCAAAAAAGACACAGGGGAAACAGCGGAGGTACTCTCAAAGAGACGTTGAACAATTCATGCAAATCAGAGAGCTGCTTCACATAAAAAAGAAAACCATTTCACAGGCAAAAATACTTCTCAGAAACGGAAATGAAGATACAGGAAAAATCGATTGGGCAAAACAGTCCATTTTATTGACAGGGGGTACCGGATCTTTTGGAAAGCATTTTTGCAAGGTCATGCTGGAGAAATACAATCCCAAGGTCATTCGGGTTTACAGCCGGGACGAATTAAAACAGCATGAAATGCGACAGGTATTTGGAGAAGACAAGATCAGATATTTTATCGGAGATGTGCGTGACGAGGAGCGTCTCAAAAGAGCGATGGAAGGAATCGATATCGTAGTCCATGCCGCGGCGCTCAAGCAGGTTCCAGCGTGTGAATATAACCCCCTGGAAGCTATAAAGACAAACATCATCGGAGCCAAAAACATTATTGACGCCGCCATTGACACGGGTGTCAAAAAGGTCGTTGCACTGAGCACCGACAAAGCGGCAAATCCCGTTAATCTCTATGGGGCGACCAAGCTCTGCGCCGAAAAGATCTTCATTCAGGGGAATTCTTACACAGGATCGCGCGGCACAAGGTTCAGCTGTGTACGATATGGGAATGTAATCGGAAGCCGTGGTAGTGTTGTCCCCCTCTTCCAGGAACAGAAAAAGACCGGGAAAATAACGATAACTGACAAAAAAATGACGAGATTCTGGATCACTCTCGATCAGGCCGTTGACCTGGTCGTTCATACCCTCAGTCACATGCAGGGAGGGGAAATATTTATCCCCAGAATCCCCAGCATGAATATTCCAGACCTTGCTCAAGCCGTAGCGCCGGAGTGCGAGATCGAAGTGATCGGAATAAGGCCAGGGGAAAAACTCCACGAAATTCTTGTCACCGAAGAGGAAGGGAGAAACACGATAGCGCATGATGGTTTATATGTCATCTTGCCAAACTATCCCTGGTGGGAAAGGTGTCGACGCGTTAAAAAAACTCATTTATGAGCCGTCTATTGATGACAATAGTGCAATCTCCCAGTTTGCTTCTACGATACATCGTCTGAATGAAAAAACCATTTTGGGCATGATTAACGAAGAAGAATGTATCCCTGACCGTGAAAGCATAGCCACTGCAATGCGATAAAGGACAAAGGAATGAAAATACATAAAAATCAAGTAGCGGAGCCTGAACAACCGTTCATTCCTTACGGGTATCAGTGGATTGATGAGGACGACATCCGGTCTGTGGTGGAGGTTCTGCGCTCTGACTGGCTTACCACTGGGCCAAAGGTGTCTGAATTTGAACAGGCTTTTGCCGGTTTTGTGGGGGCACAAGAGGCGGTAGCCGTAAGCAACGGAACCGCGGCGTTGCATGCTGCCATGTATGCTGCCGGTATTGGTCCTGGAGATGAGGTTATTGTTCCGCCGATGACTTTTGTGGCTACAGCCAATGCTGTTGTGTTTCAAGGAGGAACGCCTGTTTTTGCAGATGTTGATCAGGATACATTGCTCATTGACCCGAAATGTGCGGAGGCGAAAATTACACCACATACAAAGGCAATCATTGCAGTAGACTTTGCCGGGCAACCTTGCAATTACAACATCCTTCAATCTATTGCCTCAAGGTATGACCTGACTCTGATTGCGGATTCCTGTCATGCCCTCGGAGCAGAATATAATGGGGCGAAAACCGGCAGTCTGGCAGATATGACCGCGTTTAGTTTTCATCCCGTAAAACATATAACGACCGGTGAAGGTGGAATGATAACAACGAATGAATCTTCCATGGCAAAGAAGATGCGTACGTTTCGTAACCACGGCATCACCACCGAGCACCACCAACGTGAAAAAGAAGGCACCTGGCATTATGAAATGACCAATCTTGGCTATAATTACCGGTTAACCGATTTCCAGTGCGCCCTGGGGATGAGTCAACTTAAAAAGCTTCCCGGTTGGATCATTCGGAGGAAGGAGATTGCCGGACGCTATGACGAAGCATTTGTTGACATTCCGGAAATTACACCTCTTTCAGTCGGTCCAAATATCCTTCATGCATATCATCTTTATGTTGTCAAAATAAATTTTAAAGAACTCGAGATTGATCGGGCTACATTTTTTAAAATCGTTCGTGAAAAGAACATCGGTATAAACGTCCATTATATTCCAGTGCATCTTCATCCATTTTACAGGAAAACATTTCTTACCGGCCCGGGACTGTGCCCTGTGGCGGAAAGGGCATATGAACAGATCATCTCATTGCCCATGTTTCCTAGAATGGCTGATGAAGATGTGGAAAAGGTAATTAATCTAATGCAAGAAGTCATTTTACAAAATGGAGATAAATAAAATGTCTGTTGTTGCTGTTATTGCTGCCAGAAGTGGAAGCAAAAGAATTCCACACAAAAACATTAAACCTTTTTGCGGCAAACCCATGATTGCTTATTCTATTGAAGCTGCAAAAAGTGCCGGTATTTTTGATAGAATAATTGTTTCCACCGATTCAGAAAAAATCGCAGTCACAGCAAAAGAGTTCGGCGCAGAGGTTCCTTTTATGCGGCCTTGCGAACTTGCGGATGACCATAGCGGCACAGATGCAGTCATTCTCGATGCTTTAAAACGGATTATGGAAGATGGAGAAGCAATAGATTATATCTGCTGTATCTACGCTACAGCCCCTTTTGTTAAAGCTGAATATATAATTAAGGGCTATAATATATTACGTGACGAACACGCAACATCCTGTTTTTCCGTAACGACTTATCCTTTTCCCATTTTCCGTTCTTTAAAAATAAACAGTCAAAACCGGCTGGAAATGTTCTGGCCGGAATACAGAGAAACCCGTTCGCAGGATTTACAGGAAGCGTACCACGATGCAGGGCAATTTTATTGGACGAACGCAAAAAAATATCTGAAAGAAAAACAGTTTTATTCAAAAGATGCTGTCCCTGTTATTTTGCCCCGTTATCTGGTTCAGGATGTTGATACGCCCGAAGATTGGGAAACAGCAGAGAAGATGTTTTCGGTATTGAAATCAGGTCTATTTTAATGACTGATGACATATTCACATTGTTTGGGAAAAAGCCGGGGTTGATAAAGACAAAGGCATGTGTACCTCAGAAAAAACTATGGAGATGATGAATGAAACAAACTGAATTCAAAACGGAACAGGAGCGATTTTGGGCAGGTAATTTTGGTGATGAGTATATTGATAGAAATAAAAACGAACATTTGGTTTCCGGCAACATTGCTCTGTTTGCAAAAATACTTGCCTGTACTGAAAATGTGCGGTCGATTTTTGAACTTGGCGCAAATATTGGGCTCAATCTGATAGCCAATAAAACATCTGCTTCCAGATGCAACGCTATCAGCGCTTGAAATTAATAAAAAGGCCGTTGCTGAGCTTAAGAAAGGTCTAAAGGAAGTGGTAGTTTATAATCAATCAATTTTAGATTTTTCGTGGGATGTCTCCCCCGCTCAGGATTTAGTGCTCATAAAAGGGGTTCTAATCCATATAAATCCCGATATGCTGTCACAAATATATCAAACTCTTTACAGATTGAGTAGGCGCTATATATGCCTCGTGGAGTATTACAATTCCACTCCTGTGAGTGTCTCTTACCGCGGTTATCGGGATAAATTGTTTAAACGTGATTTTGCGGGAGAGATAATGGATAAGTATCCAGATTTACGATTGGTTAATTATGGGTTTGTTTATCATCGTGACCCTAATTTTCCCTTAGATGATTCAACCTGGTTTTTGTTGGAAAAAACTGGATAGAGAACCTTATGAAAATTTTCGTTCGAGCAGATGCTTCTGTTCAAATCGGAACAGGCCATGTCATGCGCTGTCTCACCCTTGCGGATGAACTGCGCGGGCGCGACGCCGAAATAGTCTTTGTCTGTCGTGAGTTTGCCGGCAATCTTTGCGGCTATATCGAAGAAAAGGGCTATGTCGTTCATCGTCTCCCTGTATCTGATGCTCCAGATCAAGGCGTTGGGGCCGATTTAAAACATGCAGCCTGGCTTGGCGCTGACTGGCAGACCGACGGGGGACAGGTCGAAGAGATCATCAAACGTCTTGCCGCCCCACTTGATTGGCTTATAGTCGATCACTATGCCCTTGATGAAAGATGGGAAGAATATTTGAGGCCTTATGTAAAAAAGATCATGGTGATAGACGATCTCGCAGACCGTGCACATGATTGCGATCTGCTGCTGGATCAAAATTTCTATGAGAACCTTGAGAGCCGGTATGATGGTCTGGTTTCAGCATGGTGCAAAAAATTACTTGGGCCAAAGTATGCTCTTTTGCGGCCTGAGTTCAGGGAAGCGCGAAAAAACTTAAGAAAGCGCGATGGACACGTAAAAAGAATAATGATCTTCTTTGGGGGAAGCGATCCAGCTAATGAAACCACAAAGGCGCTGGAAGCAATACGTATGTTAAAAAGGCCCGATATCGCTGTGGCATAGAGCAGATGACTTCTAAGATGCATGATTGCACCTGTCATTTTAACGTGGAGGATATGGCCACGCTTATGGCAAGGGCCGATCTTGGTGTCGGCGCTGGCGGGGCTACCACGATTGAACGTATGTATATGGGACTTCCCTGTATTGTTATTACTACCGCCGATAACCAGGAGGCATCCATGCAAGCACTGGCTCACCATGGATATCTCATTTATGCTGGGAGAGATCACGATGTCACAATGGATAAATTGAGTATAATCCTTTCCAGTTTATCTTCCGAGATACTCCAAGAGATGTCAAAAAAAGCGATTAAAATTATTGATGATATGGGGACAGAACGGGTTATTTCCAACATTGCATTATAAGGATCAGGAGAATAGCATGTATAGACTTCGTCCCATGAATAAAAAAGATATAGAACTCGTACTAGAATGGAGAAACCGTCCCGAAATTCGGAACAACATGTATACGACTCACGTAATTTCAAAAGAAGAGCATTACGCGTACTTCGAAAATGTGTGGAATGATATAACCAAGAAATATTTCATCTGTGAGACCCATGACGGTAATCCTGCCGGAGTTGTTAACTTCACAAACATCGACACCAAGAACAAAACCGCTTTCTGGGCTTTTTACTCGGGGGACCTAAAAATGCGTGGTGTCGGAAAATGGATGGAATACTTGGCCCTTAATTACGCTTTCGAATCGATGGACCTTCATAAGCTTAGCTGTGAAGTGCTCGATTTTAATTATGCGGTTGTCGCGTTTCACCGCGAGTTTGGATTCAAGATCGAAGGCATATTCCGTCGCCATCATTACACTGGCGATCGCTTCGCGGATGTTTATAGACTCTCCATGTTTCGTGAAGATTGGCTCAAGTACCAACAACCTTTCTATAAGAAGCTCTTATGCGAGGGGCACCCGAAAGATACCCTCAAGGTAGGCAGAACCTACGAGGAGATCTTTATGTTTAATCAAGATGACATCCAGAAGTTTGCGGAACTCTCAGGAGATGACAACCCGATTCACTTGGATGTCGTAGCCGCTAAAGATGTAGGTTTTGACGGAACAATCTGCCACGGAATGCTCGTCAGTTCGCTGTTCTCCCGTATTATAGGAACCAAATTGCCGGGCAAAGGCACTATCTACCTAAAACAAGATCTTGAATTCTTGCAACCTGTGTATCCAGA
>JAFDAE010000272.1 GCA_019314005.1 Deltaproteobacteria bacterium
TTGGGTGCAGCCCGTTCAATCGCGTCCCTCAGGTCCTGTATGACCCCGCTTTCAAATTCAATTGTGGTAAGCGCGCCGGTTGAGCCTGGTACAATAAGAAGACATGTACCGGTTTTTACCTGGTACTCTCTGACATTATCGGTGGCTACCGGGGTGATATCAAGGACATCGGTATCTCCTGTCGTATCTATCTGTATAATATCGGATATAAGTTTCATATTTCCTCCGTAGGAGACCTTCTGCAACCCTGAACGGTTACTAACTTTCCATGATACAATACGACAAAGCGTTTCCAAATGCAAGGAAGCGGTTCCTGAAAAGCCCTTGACTTGAAATAGGGCTTTTGTTACTTCCATCGATAGTTATCGTTGTTTGCCATGATCTCGAATGGTATGGTTCATGGCTGAAAGGTTATTTCCATGAATACGTTAGATATTATTATCTGCGTCATATTAGGTTACTGTTTTGTTAGAGGAATATTCAGGGGGATTGTCAGGGAGTTTGCATCAATTATAGGTGTCTTTGTAGGACTTTATGCAGCCCATACCTTTTATCCTGCCTTTGCTGACAAACTATCTGTTTTGATTCCTATTACTGCACACCAGAACATAGTGGCTTTTCTCTTGATCTTTTGTGTAATCCTGTTTGCCGCTGGTTTGCTCGGGAGCTTGGTCCGATATATATTTAAGGCCGTTTTTATTGGTTGGGTAGACCGTATCACCGGTAGTTTATTTGGCATTACCAAAGGTATTCTAATAGCCTCGGTAGTCCTGTTAGCGCTTACCGCTTTTCTTCCAAAGAAGGCCTCTGTTATTAAGAAATCGGTGCTGGCCCCCTATGTTATCCAGATTTCAAACGAGTTGGTTGAGATAGTGCCTAACAAGCTCTATGAATATTTCAAAGAGAACTTAAAGGAACTGGAAGAGGATTGGATACGATAAAACCACCTGCCACCAGGGCCACAATTGATACTCTTGCCGAGCTGGTAAGGCTCCTTCGAAGCGAAAAGGGGTGTCCCTGGGATCAAAAACAGACACTTGAGACTATAAAGAAATATCTTATGGAAGAGGCCTATGAAGTAATGGAGGCCTTGGAGGATGGCTCTCCTGCTCAGGTCTGCGGAGAGCTGGGAGACCTTTTATTCCAGCTTGTCTTTGTGGCGTGCCTGTATGAGGAAGAAGGGGCCTTTTCCATACAAGATGCGGTTCGGCTCGTAACAGAAAAGATGATACGGCGTCATCCCCATGTTTTTGGTGATAAAGAGGTGCGGGATGCTGAAGAGGTCAAGGCAAACTGGCACAAGATAAAGCTGGCGGAGAAAGGAACCAGAGAATCAAAATCGCCTTTTGACTCTGTCCCCCGGAACCTTCCCGCCTTGATGCGAGCGCACCGCATAACCGAACGTGCCGCTCGGTCCGGATTCGTCTTCACTGATGTTTCCGGTATCTTTACCGAAGTAGATAGTACTATTTCAAAACTTAAAAGGTCGGCGGAGGAAAACAAGGAAGAAACAATCTCCGAAGAGTTTGGGGATCTTCTTCTGAAGATGGTAGTCCTTGGGCGTTTATTAGGGGTACACTCTGAAACAGCTCTTGATCAAGCGCTTCAACGTTTCATTAAAAAATTCCGTAGCAAGATGTAATAATGATTGCCACTTGAAACTGCCTCAATTATTTCTTGCTCTTCAGCAACTCCTGATAAGCCTCGGTTAATTTAATGAATTTTTCATGATCTCCCCCTTTGTCGGGGTGTAATTTCTGAGCCATACGCCGATAGAGACGGGTAATCCCGCGCCTGGTCATTTTCTTTAATGCATCTTTTTTTACACCAAATATGGTGCTCGCCTCATCCAGACTTACCGTGCTCTTTTTTGGGGGAGGCCTGTAAAATCTCCTGCTGTTCATGAACCTCCGTATGTAGTCGTCCAAAAAAGCGCCCCGTCCGTATTCGCTGTCAAAGTACATAATTACATATCGGATCAGGTATTCATGCAACCTGCCCTCTAAATTCATTACGGCCCAAAATGACCGATGACTATTCAGACGGCATATCTCATTGAGGAAATGTTTATCAACCTTGTTTTGATCCAGACCCTGGGGCATTATTCTTGCGATCGTCTCCGTAAAGAATCTCTGCAGATCGAATATGACATAGACATATGTCTTAAGTTCGGACGGCTCAAGAGATCTTTCTTTTTCCATAAAGTATTGTTCGATCTCGTCCCTTGATTTTTCGAGGAGCACACCGAATAGCTTGGGAGGCGTGCGTACAATTCTTCGTTGATCCATGGATCCGTATTTTAAGTAATGCATCCGCCGTTTGTCGAACAGATGAACCTGCGTCCGGATCTTTTCTTCTTCAGCCGGGCTGAACATTACCTTTCGCGATGTGCCTCTTTGCCGAAAGTGTTCTACAGCGTGTCTGATTTCCGGATTTAAGAAGCGCCAGAATATATCATCGAGTTCATCAGAGGTTGGTTCCACCCCAAAAGAACGGAGCCTGTCTTCCACTACTTCATTGATATAGTAGGCGTTTCCTCCTGGATAGACTATATAGTGTGAGGGATTCACGCCTAAATCAAACAGGTCCCGGCTGCGCAGATATTTACCATCCTGGCAGGATTCCCGGATTAAATAGTGAATTCTTCCCTTTATTCTTTTGCGGGCGAGATACATAGGTCAGTCGCTCTTTATTTGGACACATATGAACAGATCAAAATTTGGAATTAAGGAATTGAGGGATTCAGGAATTCGTAATTCTTGATAAACATTCATGATTCATGACTGCAACGGAATCTCTACCAATATGTGCATACCTTGCCCGGGAGATGATTCAATGGAAAAATCTCCCTTCAATTGATCGACCCGTTCCCGCATAATTAGGAGACCCAGCCCTTTACCTGTGGCCCTTGCCTTTTTTAGGACATTATCTATGTCAAAGCCGATACCGTCATCTTCGATACTTAGAGAGATGATTGATCCTCTTAAAACCAAATTTATAAAAATATGTTTGGCATCGGCATATTTTAAGATATTGGTCAGACCCTCCTGGACGATACGATATATGGCTATTTCTACGTCTGGATTGGAGTGGGGTGGAATGTCCTTTGTATAGAATTGGATCTCCAGGTCGCCTCGTTCTTCTATCTCTGCAATAAGTATAGTCAACGAGGGCAACAGGCCGATGTTGTCGAGTGTGCTCGGCCTGAGTCTGTGGCAAATATTCTTGACTTCCCGTATGGCCTGGGCGAGCTCATTTGCGATATCCGTTATCTTGTTTTTTAACTCAAGATCGGAGGGTGAAATGGAATGTGAGACCAACTCCGTGTCCATTTTGATGGTGGTCAGCGTCTGGCCGATCTGGTCGTGCAGTTCCATGGAGAGCTGCTGTCGGTCCCATTCCTGTAAGTAAAGGAGCTTTTTTGATAATTTACTCGTTTCCTTATTTTTATTTTCCAGTTCAGAGTAAACCTTCTGCAGCTCTTCCTCGGCCTGTTTCCGCGGGGTGATATTACGGCAAACTTCCACTACGCTTTTTGGGTGGTCATCATCGGACCACGCGGCCACGCTTGCCGTGCACCAGAATGTGATCTCGTTCCC
>JAFDAE010000273.1 GCA_019314005.1 Deltaproteobacteria bacterium
CTGTCAGTTTCCACGTTGACACCAAGCCCTCAAAGATTTTGAATGTCTGGTCTATAATTTGATTATTAGAATCGAAAAAGCCCACTTTCAGCGTTCCCCATTTATTCATGATATCCTCATTCAGAAATACAGCGGACATCTGCAAATCAACATTTCCTATTTCAATTTCAACCTTATCAACGGAGGACTTCGCACTGTAGTTTACCGCTGAAATTGAGAAGGGCATTGTTTCAAACTTGTTGCTTTCATAACCCTGCTCAAGTATTAACTGATCCCCGCTTTCCGTTACGAGCCAATCCCCAGCTTCTGTTGTCAGCCTTAAATAGTTTTCAACGCCCCACAAATCGACATCGCAGTCCGTATATCGGAGTGTTGTATTGAAATCCAACTCCAAAAACCAGAACATCTTGCCCTCTTCGGCAGCTAAAGCAGCTTCTATGAATGAAGATAAGTCTCTCATAATTCCCCTATTGAGGTGAAAGTCCTTTCAGTTTTATCCCGTAAGAATAAATCTGTTCAATAAATGTTTCCCGTGGTAATTTGTCTTCTGCGAATCTCGCTCGTATCCTCAAATATCCAGTAAAATCAGCTGTAATAATTACCCCCTCCCCCGGTGCCGTGTTATACTCGACCCTGTCGCTGTCCGAATTCCCCCCACCGACCAAGATAGACGTACTTGTCGTCACATCCACACCATCCGAATAGATAGTATGCGATGTAGTCGTCCTCCCGGGAATATCGAATATTTTAGTAGTCCCATCTCCCGTTCCGCAATATTGTCCTTTGTGGTTGAATTTATGTTCAAGGAAAAGGGCAAAGTCGTATATATAAAAAGCCTCCTGCGCTCCATTACGAGCTAAGTAAAACTCCCACAGCGTCCGGGCGTCTGCAACTTCTAATTTTTCATACGACAACGTAACGTTATATTTCGGGTACATCTGTTTGCTTCTTCGCTGCTCGCCACCACCATCGAATTGACTGATTAGCGTGTTGAATTCCGGTTCGACGGTTAAGGATTGGGTATCTATTTCAGGAAAAGCAGCCATTATACTGTACCTCTAATCGTATCCAAGAGCCCTGTTCGATTTTCCAGAGCATCATTTATTACGGTCACGATTGATCCCGGATTCCTCTTGACCACTTCGGCAAAGGATTTTGAATCAATCGCATTGATGATTATCGTTGTCCCCCCTCCATTGTTGGAGACAACACCAAGGTCGCCTGAACTTGTGCGCTTCAGAGGCATTACCGCCTCCGGGCCAGCCTCACCCATCAGACCGGCGCCTTGGGCCATCGGAAAGACTGTCGGTAATGAAACTATCCCACCTTTGGCGAAGGGAAGAAGATTGCCCCTTTCTAAAACACCACCTTGGGCCATACCGAAGGCAGTGGTTCCTCCTGCGCCAATATGAGCCGGGCCAGCCATACCCCCTCCAGCAATCCCACTAATCGCTTTCAATGAGATCCCAAACCAGCCACTCCCACCTCCTCCTCCAAACATCTTCTCTATAAGGTATTTCTGGATCATCATCTGAGTGACCATTTTTGCGAACGATTCCGCAATGGCTTCAAAGGTTGTCTCTGACCCCCACAGCATGTCATTAAGAGTCGAAGAGAAGGAGTTACCCCAACCAGCGAAGGCCTGTTCCATTATATTGGATTTTTCCTCTGTCTTATCGGCCAGGTCTTCAAGGCTCTTGATGGAGGCTTTCGTTCCCTCGTCTATATCGGCCATCATGTCAATTATAGCTTCATCGGTTGCGGCATAGGCTTTCATTGTGTCTATCGTATCAAGTATTGCCTCCGCCTGTTTGAGTTGCGCCTCAGTCGCACCCTGCATCTTCATGTGGTATAAGGTGACTTCATTTGAGACCATCCCGAAAGTATCGCGCTGTTGTTTGAGGGCATCAATCTGCTTTTGGATGGCGGTTGTTACGGTATTAATCGGAGCGTCATCGTCCACCGATGAAGGTGGCGTTACCGTGGGGGCCGCTTTTTCTTCGACGGGTTTTTGCTCCAGTTTTTCTTTAGCAGCAATCAACTTTACAAGCTCAAGCCTTAGGTTTTCAATCCGCCTTTGATATTCCCTTGTGGCTATTACCGGAGTTGTAGGGGTAATGCTTCTCTGTAATGCCCTTATTTCTTTTGTTCTATCTTCTATGGCTTTTTGGATTTGCTCATAGGTAGTAGCCTCATCGCTGGCCTCACCGATCATGTCTCTAATGTCAGAATACACCTTTAGCCAGCCAGCAGCGCCCGCCCCCAAAACGGCCCCGGCAATACCCCCTTTTACCCCGCCCTTTATTCCAAGTTTAAAACCAAGGGCCGCGCCTGCCGCAAGCTCCCAATATTCTGTGATTAGTTTGTATTCTGTCGAGGATGTAAAATCACGAACACTTTTTGCCATATCATTTATTTTGCCAGGGATATCTTGAGTGACAAAATCTTTATTGTTTGCCACCCACATAGCCATATCTGCGGCGACCTGTCCAAGTCCCGGAGCAATAGCGACAAGCGCACTGGCAAGAGAGGTCTTTATAACTACCTGCAAATCATCTATATTGTCTTTTGCTTCCTCTGCTCCTCGAAGTAATTTCTCATCTATCTCAACCCCAAGCCTTTTAAAGCGCTTTGTCAGTGTGTCGATGTTATCGACCATGAGAGTCATCCCGACCCCGGCTTTTACCCCGAAGGCGGCAGCGGCCAAAGACGCACGGTCGTTTTGATTCGTAATGTCCTCGAGGGCCTTAAAATAGATATCAAGGGCTTCGGTGGTATTGTCGGCGGCTACCAGTTGCCCCATAAGGGCCTTGTTATTTTTGTTCAGGATGGTATAGAGAGTACCGGTTCCCGCCCGGAGATCTCCAATCCCGACAGAGAACTTGGCAAATGCCTTATCCAGCTTGTCGGTAGCTACTCCAGATCTATCAGCAATATACCGATATCGCTGTAGGGCTTCGGTTGTAATTCCTATTTTATCTGCGGTCTTGGCGATGGTGTCGGCGTATTCGAGGTTCTTTTTGATAGCATAAAGCATCCCGGCAACCATAGCGGCCCCGGTCATAATACCGCGGAAGGAGGTCATGGCTTTGACGGCACGTTTGAACTTATCACCTACGGTATGCATTGCCCTGGACATTTTTGAGGCATTGATCTGCACCGCATTCTTCGCCTTCTTCATGTCAGCAGAGAACTGAGCGTGACCAGCGCTTAGTTCTGCCCTCAATGCTCCAATCGGGACGGCCATAATTTTACCTCGTTTCCTTTACGGCTGTTGCCTCAAGCTGTTTCTTGAGTAATAATCCGTCCTTCGGCTTCTTCTTGCCGCGACTCAACTTCTCGAATCTCGGTAGTTTCTTTGCTCTTGTAAATGCCGCTATCATCCAAGCCTGTTTATCAGACCTTTCAAGAGTGGCTTCCATCGCAATACGGGTCTGGTACGGAGTCAATTCCCAAAATTCTACCGGTGAAATACCCGCAACAACCGCATTTTTATACGCCTGATCCATCCAGTCGGGTTCTGCTTTTTTTTTACATCCTCGTCTTCCGGCACGCCTTTATCGCCAAAATACGCCCACTGCAAAGCCTGTTGNCATCGTTTGCAAAGGGTATCAACGGGGGTGATAACTCCATGATCTTCTCAGGGGTCATTTCGGGGTGTTTTTTACGCAACCCAGCGGATCCCACAAAGGCCACAGTTTCAGGATCAAATAAATTAGGAGAATCGCCGTACTTCTCCGATACTTCCGCGAGTACCGCCCATGAGTAGCGGAGATAGTACGACTTCCCGTTGATTTTAATAACCTTCATGCCTGTTATCATGTTAAGCCCAGCGCCCCCACTCTCTGGATCGTGATCGAACCATTCACCTTGTCGTCTCCGCCGCCGGAATCGTTTATGCCGATTACGTACCCGGTAAAGGTATGAACAGCATCATCGGAATAAGTCAACTTGAAGGTTCTGAGGGACTTTGCCGCTCTCGCAACCTCAGCGGCCAGAAGCCCAGAATCAGCAGAAGTCCAGTTGACTGAGAAGGTCACAGCCCCGCCGCGTGGAATACCAGGCTTCTCTTCGGCCCTCGTTGACCCCAGCGCGGTAAAGTCGATCATGTTGTGGGTATCGCCCGGAAGATCCCAGTCTAAAATTGAGCAAATCTCCGTGTATGTATCCGGGGTAATCGTCCCATTTGCCGCTGTTAGCGTCCCCCCGGTAGTATCAATATCAACGGAAAACGTGTCGTCCGTGACATATTTGACAACCACCTTTTCACCGTTCATGAGGGCTGCTGAATCGCCAGCAAAAGCGGATAACGTACCAACATCCCCATTTGACAGACCATGAGCCGCCGAAGTTAATAGTGTCGGATATCCGACCGTTGCTGTCATTTCGGTGATCGGTGTACCCGACGCAGCCCCTGACATCTCTAATTTAGTACCCTGTGATTCTAACATATCTACTGCCATGATTCATTTCCTCCTCCACTCTTTTATTTTTAATAGTGCTCTGTAACCCCCGTGGTTATTGAGTTTCCGGGGGCGTGTTTCTTGTGTTCTCTGTTTTTCTAACGATTTTTCATCTCCAGACTTTTTTTTCGCTTAGATTTTTAATTTTCGAGTTTTTCAGTTTTTTTGCTTTTTTTTGTCTCCATTTTGTTTTTTTGCACCCTACCCGTTTTTTAGTTTTACTCAGGTTTTCTTGCTCCATTTTCCTTTTTTCGAGTAGGTAAGAAAAAAAGAGTTTACACTTGAAAATCTCACCTTTTTTTTCAAAAACCCCTTTTTCCATTTTCTGCTGAAAAAATGAGTCCAGCCTCAAAAAATCGCTACGTTTTTGAAAAACGACTTTTCTCGTTTTTTTGCTGAAAAAATGAGTCCAACTGCTTTTTTTCGAACCCTCCCTCTTTTTCGATTTTACACTTTATTTTTGAGTCAAAACTTGTTTTTTGGTACCCTGTCTGTTTTTTCATTTTACACTCAAAAAATCACTGTTTTTTCTTAAAAACTCATTTTCCGATTTTCTACGGTTTTTTTAAGTCCAGCCTCTTTTTTTCCTTAGAATTTTCAAGTTTCTCTTTTATCGCCCCCCGGAAACACGCTGATATCAAGGGTTTGCGGAGGAACAAGTCAATCTCGTGCATAATATTCTACTCTTCATGCCAAATGAACCAATCGGAGATGACCCGGTAAACCTCAATCTCGCTTTCGTACATGTCCCGCTCTGAATCTATCAGGCAGGAGCCTATAACAGTCCCTGTCACCGTCCCTGTGTAATCGTCTAAAGCGTTCCTGATTGCATCTGCCAAAGTCTTTGCCCCCGTGTATGTATCGGCCCATGCTTCAATCTGAAACCGGGGATGTGCATGCCCCGAGGCCCCCCGTAAAGTGTGGTCCCGATCCCCTGATATTTTGGTATAGAGAATTAAGGGATATGTAGGTGACTGGGGTATTGTCACCGGGTAACAGCGAGTCGTAATCGCCTTCACGGTCGCATCGTTGACTAATATATATCTGATTGCTGATTCAATCATCTCGATAGACCTTTCATTTGTCCTTTTGTTAGCGTTCCCTTGAGAGCCTTCTTATGTAACAACTTATGTACCCCCGGTAAGCCCCTGATTTTGTGTATCGTTCAGCAGTTCCAAATTCAAAAAGATGAGCGAGTGGATGACTTGAACCGACATACATGGTCACGGCTGATTTATCTCTTGATGATCTCCTCTGAGATTTTTTGATGGATCGTCCCGTCTTGATTGATTTTGCTATTTCATCACCCACGTTTCTGTGTGTTCCCTCATGCACATAACTCTTAATACCCCGCGCGTTCGCCTTCGCATCTGTCATTACAGGTAAAGCCGCCTTTTTCAGCGCATTCCTAACGACTGTACGCTTCATGCTCAAAGTCGGAAGCTGCTCAAGCGCATCCATTGTTTCTTTGAGGCCATGAATTTCAAATTTAAAAGCTGGAGTTGCCATATTTTTCCTTTACTTTCTAAACAATCCTTGCTATTATTCTTGACGGGGTGAGTAGCTCATAATATGGGTTCCGTGACGCGAGAGAGGAACTCATGATTTCTATGGTAGAGCACCTCGCAAGAGGAGGCTGCCGGTTCGAGTCCGGCCCACCCCATGCTTTTATATTTCCTCTTATTCCCATCAGCTATCACTCCTCGCACTGCAAATGAGCTCTAATCCCTCGCGCCGTCCCAATTCTAATGGCGGCTGTATGTCATATTCCCGCCCAGCGTCGTCAATCACCATACATTGAGCTGTTACGTCATCCCTATACCGGATGTGATATTTACAAACCATGGACGCAACAATCTGTTGAGCACTCCATCTTTCGTTTCCCCGGAGTTCTAATCTTTCAGCCCACACAGTCGCAGGGAGAGTAACAGGCTTTACCTTATTCGAGGCATCGCAAGTCTCATCTCCAGCCGCCGTGAAGGTGTCATAAATTACAACCCCTGTACCGAAATGACCCTCTTCCGTGGCTGTGACCTGGTAAAGAACGCCCGCTGTCAGGGTTCCCGTGGCTATCTCAGAACCGACTTTGACAAGCTCAATCCATGTAACTATTTCCTCACCGAAGGCGTTTTCCGTTGTAATCTTTTCGTACAGCGTTATTATTTTGTCCATCCTGCCTGATCTCATTGTTTTACGTTCCTTATGATTAGCTCTCTTTTGTCTTCTAAGGAAATGCGACCATCCATCTTTCCATGTCCACAACAGCTTGCCACGGTCTTTATGTTGGCGGCAT
>JAFDAE010000274.1 GCA_019314005.1 Deltaproteobacteria bacterium
AAAATTGAATAATTCAGCAAGTTTTGACTTTTTACGAAACCATCTTTATTGATGATCTGGTAATATACTATCGTTGTGGATAGGATTGATGTAACTGATACAAAGTTATAGTATTGTCTCCCTAAAATACAATAATTGTCAAGAAGATATACTTAATATTTTCTTGTAGTGTGCAATAGGGGGCTGCTATGAAAAAATAAAGCATATGGGAAATCAAAGGCTTACACAAAAAACACAGATTGGGTCATGATGTGATGAAAATCAATGCTTCTTTCTGCTTCATTAAGCGCCATCGCGCGGTAGGTTCATTTCATGTCACAACGTCCGGTTGCTGGTCGGTTGCCCCTGCTGCGCTACTACATCCTTACTGCGTCTCCCTAATTTTTTAAATTAGTCGCCTTCGGCGAGACTTTTTTGGAAGGAAATTCCTATACTATCAAGTTGGCAACATCGTGCGTGGAGACAACATGAAGATGCACTTTTTCGTCCTTATCGCTGAAATCTCGGAACAGCCTTTGGGCGATCGAGTCAATGCCATCAACATCATCAGTTGCTATAACGGCACGAAATCTGTTCAGGCCGCGTCGATCTCTCTCATTCTTTCCACAAAGGAGCATTGCCGGCAACCCGGTCTCAACAAGTGAGGGGTCATTTGTTTCCCAAATATAGACAAGCAACCGCTCCCCAAGGGTTATACTTAGCGTGTATGGATCTGTACCACTGTCGCCATCCCGGCATTCAATCCGGTCAAATATCTCATCCGGGCACTTGCATCCTAAGATATGTCGCACAAATTTTATTATATTCCGGTCGGTTTCTATGTTTACTCCAGACTCTGAGACCTTTTTTGCCGGCCCTTCTCTTCACCCTGGACAGCCTCCCTAGGATCTTTCCAAGGGCAGTGCTATAGTAAAGGTGGTCCATTTTGGGGGTTCGCTCTCCACAGAGATAGCCCCCCTGTGTTTCTGAATTATTTTCCGTGTAAAAGTAAGGCCGAGCCCGGGTCCGCATATCTTTGAGGTAAAAAATGGGGCAAAGATATTTTTGATCTTATCCTTTGGGATACCCTTTCCGGTATCAGACACTTGTATCTCCATACGTCCATTGGTTATCTGACTGGTAATCTTCAGTATCTTGACCTTCTCTTGCATGGCCTCGATAGAATTTTTGATGAGATTGGCGAGAGCCGTTTTCATCTGTTCTTTATCTAAAGAGATAAGGGGGGGATTATCCACTAACTCGGTTTTTACCTCTATGCTTTTATCTTCAAATGCCTGTTCAAATAATTTGACAGCTTCCGTAATTACGTCATTGATATCTGTGAGCTCTCTATAAGATATCGCCGTGGTTTTTAACGCAAGAAGTTGGTTTATCATATTTTCCAATCTCGCTACATCATTTATGATCATCTCCATATATTTTTTGTTAGGGTCACCTTCAGGAAGCCTCTCACAAACCCTGCGTGCAAACCCCCCGATAGAGGTGAGAGGGTTTCTTATCTCATGTTCTACCTCTCCTAACATCCGTTCCAATGCTTCTGATTTTTCCGCCTCCACCATTTTTTCTCTTGCTTCCTTTATAGCAACTAATGACCTAATCCTTGCAGAAAGTTCTCTATAATTGAAGGGCTTGGCTAAATAATCATCAGCTCCGATATCCAGCCCCTTTATCTTATTATCTAACCCGGCTTTTGCGGTAAGCATAAGGATGGGAATATATTTTGTATTTTCATGTGACTTAAGCCTCTGGCACACCCCATAGCCATCTAATTTCGGCATCATGATATCGAGGATAATTAAGTCAGGATTGTATTCAGCGACCTGTTTAAGACCCGCTTCACCGTCGTACGCCTCTGCTGTGTCATATCCGTCAAAACGAAGCCTCTTTTTCAGGAGTTCCACTGTGTCTACTGCGTCATCTACAATTAATATTTTAGTTTTTTTCTCCACCTAAGACGCCCTCTCGCTCGCTTTCAGATAAGACCTTATCAGTGCGGGCAATTCACGGATATTAACAGGCTTTGAGATATATCCGTCACAACCCGCCTCAAGGGCCTTTTCTCTGTCTCCCTTCATCGCATGGGCGGTTAAGGCCACTATAGGAATACCTTTAAACCCCTCCTGGCTCTTAAGCCTTCTCGTGACCTCATAACCATCTATCTTGGGGATTGAACGATCCATCAGGATGAGGTCCGGTCTTTCTGCCGCCGCTCTTTCTAATGCCTCTTCTCCATCAACAGCCTCAATCGTTTTATAACCCTTGTTCTTAAGTACCTTCACTACCAGTTCCCGGCTGTCCACGTTGTCGTCAACTATCAGTATCTTCTTTGGCAAGTCGCCTTTCAACTCTTCCATCTTCTTTTCCTTTACTCATTGCACTTCGCTGACCTTACTTATAATATCCTTCAGTTCTTTCAAAAGGTCTTCTTTAGTAAGCACTCCCTTGTTTAATATCCCCTGTATCCTGTGGTTCAGGTCATCTATCTCTTTTTCAGTAAGGTCCTTGTGGGTAAGGACAATAAGGGGGATATCCTTTACATCTTTTCCTGTCTTGAGGTATTCAATCACATCGAAACCACTCACCTCCGGCATTGTCAGATTTAAGACTACAAGATCAGGTCTAAAATCCTGTATAGAATTGATGGCGTCCTTACTATTATAAGCCGTTGTTACCTGATATTCCGCTTCTTTAAGGACATGCCCGATCAATCTTACCGTCTCCGGTTCATCGTCGACTACTAACACCCGTTTAATCTTCCTCATCTTTTCCAGGTTTCTTAATTTCCTTAATAGAACCTGACTTCCTACCGGTTTTACAATATATTCTGTTGCCCCAAGGCTGAAACCCAATCGTTTGTCATCCACGATGGAAAGTATGATTACAGGGACATCCTGGGTTTCAGGACTGTCTTTTAGCTCCCGCAGCACCTGCCATCCGTCTTTTTTTGGCATCAGGATGTCTAAGGTAATGGCCAGGGGCCTGACCTCCTTTGCCTTTTCCACAGCCTTTTCACTGGAGGAAAGGCCAACTACTCTGTATTCCTCTCCCAAGTATTTCCTTATAATATCAATGCCCTCTAGATTATCATCTATAGCTAATACAGTCTTTTTAGCGACCCATTTCCCTCTGGGTAATTCAGCTTCCACAGGTTTATATTCTTCTTCTGTCTTGAGTATAAGGCCCTCTATGAGTTCACAGCCCTTACAGAAATCTACCTTTTCCGGATAAGCGGCTATTTTCATGCCCGCGCAATGAGTTCCGAGGATCAACCAGCATCTGCCTTCCTTACTTCCATATGCAGGACAGCTGGGCTGCCCGCAACGCACATATTCCCAGCAGCTGATCGGTTCGCCGGCATATTGTGGCTCCTTTAAAAAGGTTTCAGCGGGTTTTCCAAAATAATCGGCCAGGGCTCCGGCCATTCTTGGTTCTATTACAGGCTCTCCCGGCTTTTCGAGTAACTCTTTCTTCAAAGGGATGGTAAAATAAAATTTGCTCCCCTTTTCACATTCACTTGTTGCCCATATCATGCCTTTATGCAATGAAACTAATCCCCTCGCAATACTGAGGCCGAGGCCGGTCCCCT
>JAFDAE010000275.1 GCA_019314005.1 Deltaproteobacteria bacterium
ACTTAGGGTGCGGATGGGGTGGAATGTTAAAGTGTATCTATGATGTGACTGGCGACCGAAATAATTTGTCGGGCTGTACCCTCTCCAAACAACAATTGGCTTACATCAAGTCAGAGCTTGGGCTTAACGTGTCGCTCACGAACTTCATCACCGTGGAATACGAAGAGGCATCGTATGATAAAATCTTTTCGATCGGCGCGATGGAACACGTAAGACCAAATGAAATACTTCGTTTGTTGCAAAAATTATACAGTGCTTTGAAGCCTGGCGGAAAGCTCGTGCAACAGTTTTTTTCTTTAGAGAAGGAAGCATGTCCCGCCTCAATGGTCCTTGGTCAACTTTTTTTCCCCGGTTCATTACTTGCGACTCATTCATTGCACCTGCATGCAGCGGAGCAAGCAGGGTTTAAAATTACCCACGATTCGGTTGATGACTACAAACCGACTTTGAGGGCATGGTGTGAAAATCTCGTAAACAACAAGGAAAAGGCGATAGATTTGGTGGGAGTAGCTATCTATAATAAATATTTAAGCTTTTTCCCTATCTTCTGGCGTTTCTTTAAGGAAGAAGAAGCGCGGCTTCATAGATTGGTGCTGGAGAAGGTATGAGCTTTGAAGCCTGATACCCGTCTGGCGATTTCTTTGAACACCTTACCCGTCTCAGACTCAGGGAAGTCGATCATAAGGGGTCTCCCGTTATCGCCTCCTCTTCGGAGTTCCATATCAATGGGGATAGCCCCCAACAACGGAATGTCCATTTGCCGGGCCAACTTTTCTCCCCCGCCTTGCCCGAAGATTGCAATCTTTTCTTCTGAATGGGCACATTGGAAATAGGACATGTTCTCCACAATGCCCAAAATTTTTACATCCGCCAGAGCTACTTCTTGAGGAGTAGTCACTACAATCAATAAAGCGCTGGGAATGCATTGTGCAATGGTGATAGAGGGGTCTCCCGTGCCGGGAGGCAAGTCCACTACAAGATAATCCAGATCCCCCCACATCACATCATCCAGAAATTGTTTTATAGCTCGGCCCACCAAAGGGCCACGCCAGATCAAAGGAGTATTCTCGCCCAGAAAAAATCCGAAGGACATGATCCTTAAGTCGAATTTTTCTAAAGGTATGACCATCCCATGTTCACTCTCTGGCCTTTGAGAAAGGCCCATCATGACCGGAATACTTGGACCATATACGTCAGCATCCAGAAGCCCTACCTTAAGACCTTCTCTGCTCAAAGCCAGGGCAACGTTAATGGTAACCGTGGTTTTCCCCACTCCGCCCTTACCGCTGGCCACCGCGATAAAATGTTTTACCTTCTTGATCCCCATCAATGGGTGTTTTGGGAAGATACGACTCAACTCTTCTCTACTCATTGCGGTCAACTCTACTTCGGCACCAGAAACGCCGGAGATCTCTTCAATGGCCTGTTTTACATCCGCAACGATTTTTTGTTTCATAGGGCAGCGGAGAGTAGTAAGAGCCACTGTCAGCCTCACTTGGCCGTCGTCAATATGAATATCTTTAACCATTTGAAGATCTATGATGCTCTTGTTCAGTTCGGGGTCCTTTACTCTTTTAAGGGCTTCTTTGATTTTTTGTTTCGTAACCATTCTTTCTCCTTTTTAGAGCTTCAATCAAGTTTGCCGGTTTCGTAAAAAGTCTCATCCTAAACACCTGGATGAAATCGGCCCGAAAACCATTATATCTTGAACGCTATAAGAGGCACAGTGGCACAAAAAGTTTACATGTTCGGCGTTACATGGTATATTAATTATATTAAAGAACTCGCTTAAAAAATACAACCTCCAGAAGCTGAAAAATCGAATTTGAGATAGGTTATTAGGTTATAATGATTCCTTTATAAGGGAACATCTTGTACCATCCCCACTACTTGCCGGCTTCATTCTGCCCCTTAACCGAGATAGAATTTTTTTCCTTTTTTGTATAACTTGCAGTATTTGTTAGGGTTTACCTTCCCAGTCACGTTGGCATTCTATTTGCGTCACAAAAAGAAGTGGGCGATTAAGCATTGAAAACGAGTTTGATAAATTGAGACCTTTGCACTTAAGGAGGAGAAGATGAGAATTGCGATATCAGCAATCCAGCCAAGCCTCGATGGTGATGTGGACCCCCGTTTTGGGAGATGCCAGTACTTTATTATCGTTGACCCAGAAACCATGGAGTTTGAAGCGCTTGAAAACCCAAATGTAGGTGCTATGGGAGCCGGGATCGCCACGGCGCAGTTCGTTACCAACAAAGGGGTCGAAGCGATAATCACCGGAAGCCTTGGCCCGAATGCCTATCGTGTCGTGGCCGCTGCTGGGATAGAAATGTTTACCGGGATTACCGGTAAAGTTCGTGATGCTCTACAGGCATATAACTCTGGTAAGCTTCGGGCGACTCAACAAGCAACCGTAGGTCCCTATTCCGGCATGGGGAGAGGGATGGGAATGAAAAGAGGGATGGGGCGTGGCCCAGGTTTTGTCCCGGGAATGGGTCCTGCAGGCAAGCCGATGCCTCAGACCGTGCCCTCATCCTCGCCAAGTCAAGAAGAGGAGATCGCCAACCTGAAAAACCGAGCTCAAACGCTGGCACAAGAGCTGGCTGAGATCCAACGCCGGATTGAGGAGCTAGAGAAGAAAAAAGAGTAACAAAATTATGGGCTAAGCCCTCATTGTCCAATATGAAGATCACCATTGTCTACGATAATGAAGTCTTGAAAGAAGGCCTTAAAGCTGACTGGGGTTTCTCCTGTCTCGTAGAGGTAGAGAATGGCCAGAGGATTCTCTTTGACACCGGGGCCAGCGGCTTGATACTTCTTCACAATCTAGACAAGCTCAGCATCGATCCCACTACCATTCCAGAAATCTTCATTTCCCATGCTCACTGGGACCATACAGGGGGACTTTCAGATTTGATTAACCTCAATAAAGAGTTCAAGATTTATGTCCCCAGTTCCTGTCCTAAACCCGTTGCTGCGAGAGAGGTGGTCAGCATTAAAGGGCCTTTTCAAATTCATGAAAACATCTTTTCCACGGGTGAGCTCAAGGGTGTGGAGCAATCTCTTGTGGTCAGGACAAAAGAAGGTTTGGTTGTAATTACTGGGTGTTCACACCCAGGAGTAAGGGCAATCCTTCAGGCTGCATCGAGACTTGGAAAGGTCCACGGTCTCATCGGAGGCCTACACGGATTCAGCGAATTCGACCTCCTCATAGATTTACAATTGGTTTGTCCTTGTCATTGCACTCAGTTTAAATCGGAAATAAGGCGTCTTTATCCGGAGCAATGTCTTGATTGTGGAGCAGGCAGTGTATTGGAAATTTAGAAGATGCACGGAATGCCCCTTTGCTGTCCTACAGCATAAAAGACTCTGAGTCTTTAATCTTGCATCTGGGCTGGCGGTGGGGAGTGTACTTTTTGCCCTGGGGGTGTGAAAACAGGTTGCTTGAAAATTGGCGCGGGCAATACATCAAAATAAGGGAAGAGAGATGTCTAAAACAAGTAAAGAAAAAACAGCTCAGGGCCAGGAACTCAGGAAGCCATTATGTGGAAAGAGAATATTGGTCAGTGGCAAGGGAGGAAGCGGCAAAAGCTCCATTGTCGCTTTGATGGCAGATGCATTGTGTGAGAAAGGATATGAAGTGATTGCTTTAGATGGCGATGCTTCCAATCCTGGTGGGTTAGCTCGGCTGATGTTCGGGGTAAAGGGAAGCCCTAAGCCCCTTATAGAGTTTTTCGGGGGAAGGATAAGGGTAGAATGTCCGGTAGATAATCCAGCGCCACTAACCAGAAAAGACGATGCTTTACCGATTACGGAAAGGAATATAGATTTAGATGAAATCCCATCTGAATATTTTTTCCAAAAGGAAGGAATAGTCTTATTCCAGGTAGGGAAGATTAAAGAGGCTTGTGAGGGTTGCGATGGGCCAATGTCAAAAGTAACGAGGGATTTCATAGTGAAGGGAGCGCAAGTGACCTTGATTGATATTGAAGCAGGGCTAGAACATTTTGGCAGGGGGGTAGAGAAAAATGTAGACGTTGTCCTTACCGACGTTGACCCTACTTTTGAGTCTTTTTCGATTGCAGAAAAAGTGGTTAAACTCTCTAAAGCAATGGGGATAGAAAAGGTCTGGGCGTTGTTAAATAAAGTTCAGTCAAAAGAAATGGAATCCATAATGACAAAAGAGTTAAAAAAGAGGAACGTTAAAACTATAGGCTTAGTACATCACGATCCTAAAATAGTAAAGGCAGGTTTGGAGGGGACCGCTCTTGACAAATGCGAGGCCCTGGAGGA
>JAFDAE010000037.1 GCA_019314005.1 Deltaproteobacteria bacterium
TAATATCCCAATATTTATATGGGGAGCAATATAGTGGGGGTCTTGTTCAAGGGCCTGCTGGTAAAATGCCAATGACTTTTGTGTATTTCCCTTCTTTCCGTAAACAATACCCAGATTGTTATACGCCTTAACACGGTTTGGATCGTCTGTCCGGATCGCTTTGGTATAAGAGGTAATGGCCTCGTCATATCGGCCCGACCGATAATACAAATTGCCCAAGCTAAAATACAATCTTGGTCTCCTCTTACATTCTCTAATAGCTAATTCCATGTTTCCTGCTTCTTGGTAGGTGTTGACCAGACAATTTCTGATTTCTCTGGAATCGGGAGCAATTTTTAGTGCCTTGGAGTATGCATCAACTGCCTGTTCATAGAGATGTTGCCTCCGATACAAGTCTCCCAGGTCTTTGTAAATTTCGGGGATGTCATCGGTTATTTGCGAAGCCAAGGCCAGTTCATATTCGGTTTTGGCTAAAAAAGTTTTTTTGAGCCGGCTATATACCAATCCCAGATTATAATGTACGTAAGGATCACTTTTGTTTATTTCTAACAGTTGCTTCAATTCCTGTAAGCATTCTTCATAATTCCCATTTTCATAATGGGTATTTGCCTGATAGAATCTATTGCTGGTTGGTGTGCGTATCGTTAACCCCTCTGTCGGCAAAAACTCTTTAACTTGGCTGCATCCGCCAACGATACAATACAGGAAAAGGAAAACCAGAATCCCAATGGGAGATTTGTTCATATTCTCATTTCCTCCATAGAAGTTGGTTGGGGAAACTCAGACCTGCTCGGTCCTCATCCAGGAGAATTGTTTCATCCCTTAGATATAGTTCCGGTCTCAAGGCGGCCAAACGGGTATACGATTGTTCAATCCATACGCTATACGCGATGTTCGCCGTAAAACCGTTGGTGTTGTTGCAATACGTTTCAATAGCCTTATCTCGATATGGTAAGGCCTTGGATAAAAGGGCCTTGCGGTAGTGTCGTGCTTCGGTTTCGTTGAGCGTTGCAGGTACTGGAGCTTCTTTTACGAGAAAATAGATTTTTTCATAAAGGAGACCAATTTTCCAGTAATCTTTAGTCAAGTTTTCCTTGGACCTGGCAATCCAGATATCATCGATGCTGTTTTTCTCCGCCAGTTGTATATTCTTTTTATAGAACGACACCGCCTTTTTCAGGAACTCGACAATCCTTTGTTGTAGCTGGATGTTCAATAAATATGAGGAATCACCGGTGTTCAACAGGGCCGGAGAGCGGTCCGACAACTCCTCACAAAAGTTATCTATAGCCAGTCCCATCCTAAACATAGCCTGAGTGGTCCATTCCCCGATCTTGAACTCAGCGGTTTTAGTGTAATTCCAGATAACCTTTTTGAGCAAGGTCAACTTGGGTTGCATGCCCCGGTCGCTGATTTCCTCTATTTGTAGTTTATTATACTTCTTAAAAAACGTGTCACTGATCAAAAATTGGGCCCAGGCTGGATAGTATGCGCTAAGCGTATTGTCATGTTTTTTATATCGTTTGTAAGTATTCAAAACAGCATGAAAGGCGGAGTTTGCTTTTGCAATATCACCGGTTCTCATAATGGCATAACCGCGCCGAAATATTGCTTCAATGGCCAGGGGTGGTTCGAGATTAAGTTCAGTTTGATAGAGGCTGAATATATTTATAACTTTTGACCAATTTTCCAGTTTTCCATATAATACCCCTGCCTTATAAAGGGCACCGGGGGAACCTGAAAATTGGGGATACTCAAAATAGATCTTTTCATAGGTCCGGGCGGCCTTCCATAATTGCTTGTTCCTTTCCTGATGTAGGGCAATATTCAGAAGAGCCTTAGGTGCGGACTCTGATTGGGGATGCTCCTTTAATATTCGCAAGAAAATTTCCAGGGCTTTTGCCTGGGCACCGTGGGCCTGATAGATAGTGGCGGCTTCAAGCAGGGCGATGTCAGCTATTTCTATTTCAGGGAATGTATCTGCTGTAACCTTGAATTTTGCTGCCGCCTCGAGAGGGGCCCCCTGTGTGAGGTGTAATTCAGCCTCTTTGTACCTGCATAAGGCCGTCATTTTAAAAGCGTTGCTACGGGCTGTCAGCAATTCCGGACTTTGTGCAGTTGTCAATTTTTGATCGAATTCGGTGAGGATGTTGGCATATGTATTTCCTGCGAGACCAAATCGCTGTTGACTAAAATAAGATTTGGCGAGCATTTTCATCGCGGGAAGACGGATTTTGCTTGCCGGAAACTCTCGGACAATACGCTCAAAGGCCTTAGCCCCCTCTTCGTATAGATTTTTTTGACAGTATAATTCTCCTTTTTTGTAAAGTACTTCGGAGAGGCTTTCGTGATTTGGAAAGGAGCTAAGAAAATGATTCGTCGCGGCAATCAATTTTTGTTCTTCCGGCATCCATTGATTCGGTAGAGGTGGTTTGTCAAGGGAGTTTTGCTCGATAATTTTTTCTAGACAAAGGATCTGCTTGTAAGCGGCATCTTCAGCAAATTTATCGAATACTGTATTCTGAACGGTTTGTTCGTATTCGGCCAGGGCTTCCTTGTATTGACCAATTTTATAGAAGCATTCCGCCAAGGAAAAATGAATTATATAAAGTTGTTTTGCACTCGGAAAGCGGGTCAGATTTTCCTTGTAAAACGTAATTTGTTCGCGATAGTTGCTTTCATGTTTTAAGTCCAGGAGATACAAAGTGGAGTTCCTGATGGCCTCATCGATTAGAGATGATACCTGTTTCCTGGCCTCTTCGGTCTTGTTTTCTTCCCACCATGGCGTACCTTTTCCGTGTCTTGTAATCAATGCTTCTCTAACTGCATGGGCAGATGCTTGATTGTGTAGATTGAGATGGCATTGTTCGATCCTGGACTGCAGGATAGGAGTGCCCGAACGCAACGGATATTGTTCTATTGCCCACTGATAGGCGATAATGGCCTCCTCAAATCTTTCCTGGGCGAACAAAATGTCTGCAAACTCTTTTATAAGTTGGCAGTGGCCGGTGGTTCCTTCCATGAAACTGATCAACCTCTTGACATGGTCCAGCGAATCATATCCGCTAAATATTTTGGCCAATTGATGGACCATTTCTTGAAGCAGTGGCAGTCTATTAGTTCGTACGAATCGGTCGGCAAGCGATACAAAGATTTCGAACGCTTCTTTGTATCGGCTCTGTTGGTAATAGGACCACCCAAGCTTGTACCGGAAGCTGTCTTGATACTGTTCCGGAAATTTTCCCAACGCAATCGAGCGTTCATAATAGTCTGAAGCCCGGGTAAAATTATTCTGGTCAAAAGAAAGTTCTGCAAGACCAAGCAATACCTCAGGCACTAAGAAACTGTCGGGGAAATTATCGACCAGGCGTTGAAAGAGATCTTGGGCCAGGACGATTGAGCCTTGGTTTTGATAGGCTATGGCCAGGGCGTAAAGCGCTTTATCTGTATGATTCCCTTGAGGAAATTCCACAAGCAATTTTTCGTAGAGTTTAATAGCCTCATCGAAGTTTGGTTTGGTTTGTATAAGCAGTTCAGGGTGATGTTGAATTTCAACGCTCGACCTTAGATAGTGATATTCTGCTAATTGGAAGATAACCTGTTCTGCGTAGTGGCTATACGGATGCTTTGCGAGAAATGATGTATGTGTCTTAATCGCTTTTTTTAAAGGGACAATAAAGTCTTTAAATCGATTTTGGATGGCTCTCGGAATTTGTTCCTTTAATCCTGCAACCATGATAAACAGGTTTCCCAGGTCGTGAATTTCGTATAGGCGATCGGCGATGACGGTCAAGCCTTCATGTACATCTTTCTTAATTTGGGAGATTACAGTCTCTTTCATCCCCTTGATTCTTTTTTCTTTACGGGCAAGTCGTTTATACGCCTTCTTGATTGCTGACGTTGTTGGGTCCGATGTAACTGGAGAAGTCTTTTCTTTCGACCGGTCTATGAGTTGAAAAAGTAAGTTAAGCTTCTTCTCGCAGTTGAGGTCCGGTTCAATGAGAACGCTTTTCATAGACTGAAGGGTTTTCTCCATACGAAGGAGAGCGTACCAGAGGGATAAGTTTGTTTGTAATTTTGGGTAATTACGGACCTCTTGATAGATGAAAGAAGTCGGAGGCAACACATCCGTGGATGAGTTTTCCCCCAGTATAAAAAGGAATAGCTTGTTGAATTGGTGAGGGTCCTGTTCAAGCGCTTGAATGACGGATAGGCCTGCCTGGCATCGTCTCACGGAATCTTCGTACGATGCACAGGCATCCGCATAGTTTCCTTCTTTTTGTAAGGTATTGGCAAGGCTGAATCGGGCATCTGAGAGAAATCTGTTTTCCATACTTTTTTGAGAAAATTTGTCCACGATTTCTATAACTTCTTCTTCTCTGCGAAGACGAAGAAAAACCAATCCCTTTCCTGTGAGAGCAGACAAATACTGAGCACTTCTCTCAGGGATGGCTTCAAATGCGTTCAGCGACTCTTCATATTCTTTTCGTTGGTAAAATATTTTTCCGAGGAGAAGGTTAGACCGTTCAATCAAGCCTTCTTTCTCCATTTCACGTCCAAATATCGATTCCATTTCCGGGATAATAGGAAAACAGGTCATGCACGGTTTGGATTCTACTATGTTTTTCAGAGCAATGACGGCCTCGTCATATTGACCGGCCTTTAAACAGCAACGCGCTAGCAGATATTGAGCCGGCAGATAATATGATAATTGCGAGTATATAGACTTTAGAATATGCTTTGCTTGCGAGAAATGTTTTTCATAGTAATGAGATTTGGCGGCAATGTATCGAGCCGAATCTAAAACTTCAACGTCCGTGCAATGGTCAAACCGCTGAAAGTCTGCGATGGCATTCGCATATCTTTGTAACATGTAATGGATCATCTGAGCACGGAGCATGAGCAGATAATTATAGCGGCTTTGGGGGAATTTTTGCCGCAATTGTTGAGAGATCTTAATCGTTTCAGAATACATTTGCACTCTGAAAAAAGATTCTCCCATCAAGAACAAAACCTTATCGAGACGAGGATAATCAGGAAATTTTTTTAAGATATTGTTCAATACCCAGATACACTTCAGATAGGCCTGATTAAGGAAGAATCCTTCGGCAATGCCCAATGTTGCATCTGCTTCTTCCAAGCTCCCAGACGGTATCGGCGCTATTTGAGCGACACTCCTGTAATCGGATGAAACGCTGCTGTAATCGAACGAAACCATGACCGGCAGAGTTTGATTCTTACGCAAGGAAAAATCAAGAGAGCATTCTCTGATCAGCCGCGTGTCGTATGCCGGCGCGTGATGCAGGCAATAACCATCATTAAGAAAGCAGCACGACTTTATAGTAATGTGCCGCTGTCCTTCTTTTTGCTTTTCCAGGGGGAGTTCCTGGAGTAAAAATTTGATACGTAGTTTGTGTTTTCCAGGACGAATATCCTTTATGGAAAATCTTTTTGTCGTTGTTTGATATAGAATGTTCTGGTTATCAACAGGAAGATCGTAGTGGAATATTTTATCATCAAGACGAGCAATAACGCTTGTGACCATCAGGTCTGTGGAGGTGTTGTTAAGGAGATAACAATCGACCTGGTTGCCGGAACGGAGTGGGTATTCGGGTAGACTCTCCAGAGATTGAATCATGGTCAAAGCGATTGAATCCCTTAATTGGTTGATATGGTCGGATAGCGTATTGTCCTTGGTTTCTTCCGAACCAAATTCAGGGAGGGCCCATTCTTGAGCTTCTAACCTTGCCGGAGGGGAAGAAAAGAGGTAAGAGATGACAATAAATACTATTAAATATGAAGTCTTGATAATCCTGTATCGCATCGTTTGCCGCTTTTTGGCTTTTCCTAGGAGGCTGTCCGAGAATTATGTCCGTAACGAAAAAGAGTGAGAACGAGACAAGATTTTCGCAAATTTGAGGAGAATAGCAGGCCTATTTGACGAAAACTTGCGGAAATTTGGGCCGTTTCTCACGCTTTTGCAGTAGGATCAGAATTCTCGGACAGCCTCCTATAGCACTCTTTTAAACGCCTTTTCAATATCCCTTGTCGTCCACTCCACCCAGGTGGGGCGGCCGTGAGGACAGTGCGCGGGGAAGTTCAACTCATCTAATTGTCTGAGAAGGGCTTCCATTTCCTCGACGGTAAGCGCTTGATTTGCCCTTATGGCTCCATGACAGGCCATCACCGCGAAACACGTATCGAGTGACTTTTCCACTCCCTTGGAAGCGCCTGTTTCAATCACCGTTTCCACAATCTCCATAATCAGAGGCGCAAGGGATTTTCCTGTGAGAAGCTCTGGGACCGATTTAATCATGTAGGTGCGTCCCCCGAACGGTTCAATCTCTATCCCCATTTTTGAAAAGTTCGCCAAAAGTTTTTCAATGACGGGAAATTCTCTGTAACCAAGCTCCAGAGGTTCCGGTATCAAAAGCCTTTGTGAGGCGGTATTGGATCGGCCGTAAGAAGATCTTATTTTTTCAAACAGAATCCGTTCATGGGCTGCATGCTGATCGATTATTATAAACCCCTGCCGGGATTCGCACACAATATAGGAATTATGAATCTGCCCTACCAGCCTGAGGGTGGAAAATCCTTTTTCTTGTAAGAGCGGCGCCTCTGCCGATTCATTGTCTGGTCCTGCATAGGGCTCGGGTTCAGGCTCCTTTACAACCGCAATCGATGATGGTGCGATAATCTTATGTATCGATTGATCAAACAGCGAGGCGGTACGCGAATAAGAAGGGAGCGGTTCAACAACCCTTTCTAAGACTGAGGTGCTTGGCGCCGAGTGTTTAATTGCACCGGGACGGTCCAGCGACTTCAGGGCAGAGGAGATCCCTATAACCACTTCGTCATGGACCTGTTTTTGTGCTGCAAATCGTACTGCGCTTTTGGTAGGGTGCACGTTTACGTCAACCGTTTCCGGCGGGAGTGTCACAAAGATAACCGCCACTGGAAAGATACCTTTCATCAGCCTGCCCCGATAGGCTTCCATGACGGCATGATCAATCACACGGTCCCGGACAAAGCGGCCGTTTACGTACACGTAAAGGCCGCGTTTTGTAGTGCGGGAAGCATCGGGCGCTGCCGCAAACCCGCGCACTTGAATGTTGTCGCTCTCATAATCTATTTCGCACATCTTTCCCCATAGATCGCGGCCCAGGATATCGATTACCCTGTGGGATATGTCGGGTGTGGCTGTCCAGTCTCCTATGACCTTGTGATTGTTGATTAATTTAAAATGGATGTTCGGATAGACCAGAGCGGTTCGGGTGACACAATCGGTGATATGTCCCATCTCGGTCGGAACGGTCTTTAAAAACTTGCGCCGTGCAGGGATGTTAAAAAAGAGATCCCTTACAGCAATCATAGTTCCGACAGGCGCTCCAATCTCGGAAACCTGTTTGATCCTTCCTCCGGAAATCACAATACGTGTGGCTGCATCGTTTTCATTGGTTCGGGTGACCATTTCCATCCGGGTAACCGAGGCGATACTCGGGATCGCCTCTCCTCGAAACCCGAGGGTCTCTATGGCGAACAGGTCTTCATCCCGCGATATCTTACTCGTGGCATACCGTTCCAGGGAAAGGAGCGCATCGTCGTGGCTCATTCCAATCCCATTGTCGGAGACCCGGATCAGTTTACGCCCACCTGCCTCTATCTCAATAACGATCTTAGTGCTTTCCGCATCAATGGCATTTTCTAAGAGCTCCTTGACCGCAGAAGCGGGCCGTTCCACCACCTCTCCCGCCGCGATTTTATTGGAAAGGTTTTCAGGAAGTATTCGTATCTTTGGCATGGCTAACATATATCCAACCTACGTTAACTCGTCAATTCAATTGTTGTAAGAACTCAAACCAGATCCTCGCTTAAGGCTCATGGATCATGTCCGGCAGGTCTTATCGTATCCCCGGCAGGTACTTCTTAATCCTTACCTCCTTTCCATCGGTCGCAATCATAATCGCGCCATCCTGGTCTGTCCGAAAGGTCTTACAATTCCGCGTCTTGTATCGCTTCAAGACTTCCGCATGGGGGTGTCTGAAACGGCTGCTCGATCTTGATGAAAAGATGACAATATCAGGTTGGACACGATCCAAAAAGACCGGGGTGCTGGAGGTGCGGCTGCCGTGGTGAGGGGCTAATAATATGCTGCTTTTCAATTCGTTGCCGGCACGGGCCACGAGTTCCCTTTCTGCATCGGCTTCTATGTCTCCCGGAAAAAGGAATGCTGTTTCGCCAAAGACGGCTTTTACCACCAAAGAATTGTTGTTAGGGTTGCTGCCGGCATGGCTCAGAAAATCAGCGGGTGGATGAAGTACATTTAGGCGGACTCCATTGATGATTCTTGGCTTTGAATCCCTGTTCAACCGGACTGTGGGGATATCTTCTTCTGAAAGGATATTCAGGAGAGTCCTATATGTTTCCGTGTAACCGGGTTCACCGTTGGACCAGACCTCGCGCACATTAAAATTGCGGGCAATGTACAGCAGCCCGTTCAAATGATCGGCCTGGGGGTGAGACAGAACAATATAGTCGATTGTCGCGATCTTCTTTTGCCATAAAAAGGGGGCCACCACGGATCGGCCCACATCAAAGCTGTTATCAAAGAACCCACCGCCGTCAATCAGGATACATGTCCCCTTTGGCAGTTCCAAAAGGGCCGCGTTTCCCTGTCCCACGTCAATCGCGGTTACCCGAAGATCTCTGTGCCAGAACCGCTCGCCCATCCAATAAAGCGCGTCTGCTGAGATGATTACCAGGAGCAAGGGGATCGCTATGGTGCGTAAATGTTTTCTTTTTAAGTTTAATAGGGTGGCGGCCAGAGCATAAAAAAGTACTATTTCAAACAGGGTTGGTGTAACGGTTTTTATCGCCGCGAACGACCAGTTTGAAAAGAAGGATACCGCCCCAAGGAGTATTGATACCAACATTCCACCGCTCTTCATAATCCAGACAGCCAAGTAAAAACTTGCCGGTAAAACCAGCATTGCCAGCATACCGATCGGAAGTACCAGAAAACCTACTATTGGGACCGCGATGCAATTTGACAGGAGTCCGACAAGGGAGACCTGATTAAAGTAATAAAGGACCAGGGGGAGGGTGCCCATGATGGCAAAAAAAGAGACCGCCACAAAGGTCCCCAGTTTTTTCAGAAGCAGAGAAGACCTGGAATCAGATGGCGCTACTTTCCACGGGAGGGAGCGCAACCCGCACAGAATAGAAAAAACAGCAATAAAGGAGAGCTGAAACGATATGTCAAAGAGGGAGGTGGGGGCAATGAGCAGTATAATGAAGGCGGCCACGGCCAGGGTGTTGATAGGATGGTGTTCTTTTTCGAGGATAATCGCGATCAGGAAGACCAGCGCCATGATTACGGCTCGCTGGGTGGATGGCGACATTCCTACTAAAAGGCCGTAGAATAAGACGGGGAGAATTGTCAAACCCGCTCCCCACTTGCTGACCGTGCCCGCGAGAAGCAGACGCTCGGATCGGCTCAGGAGGATACGAAACAGAAAAAAGAAGAAAGCAGCGACCATTCCGATATGAAGCCCGGATATGGCGAGCAGATGCCCAAGACCGGTTCGGTTGAAATGTTCCCGGAGATCGGAAGAAATCCCGCTGCGATCACCAAGAAGAAGAGCCTTTAAAATCCCCTGTGCGCTTTTATCTCTTGTAGCTGCCGGAATAAGTTCTGACCCTGCCTTTCTGGTGCCTTGCAACATCTTCAGAACAACAGGGGCTTCTTTTCCCCTGATCCGGACAAAAAAGGTCGGATCATTCAGATAAGATGTTACCCGGATCCCACGGAAGGCCAGGTATCGCTTATAATTGAATCCGTTTGGATTGTTAAAATTACGGGGAGCCTTGAGCCTTCCCAAAAACGCCACGGTATTGCCCTGGTAGACATCTGAAACGATCCCGCGGACAGTCAGGCGAAGGCGGCCGCATACCTGGTAGCGCTGTTCGGCTCGGGAAAGGGTCTCTACCTCGACCACAAGACCGGTTCTTCCATCCGATATCCTGGGAGCTTCAATAATGGTTCCCTTTATGTGCCATGGCTTAGTGTCAATATGGTTTGATATATGATTGGAAGGGAAAGACGGCTCGACCCACGGCTGTATGGCGAGATAACCCAAGCCGATAAAAAGAAGGAGAGGCAGGAGTCGGAGGGGCCTCTTTTTCCACAGAAAATAGAGATTTCCGAAGAATAATGCGGCAAGCAGATATCCTGTATAACTGACCCCCGGCAGATAAAGGCCGACAGTTAAACCGGACATATAAGATAAAAGGAGGGGGATCAGTGGTCTTGAAAAGGTCTCAGAGGGTGGGGGCATTATCAAACCTTGACACGTTTGATGTTTGCCCCGAGAGCCGACAATTTTTCTTCAATCCGTTCATATCCGCGGTCCAGGTGATAGACACGCGAAACCTCTGTTGTCCCTTCTGCTGCCAGTCCCGCAAGAATCAGGGATGCACTGGCCCTTAAATCAGTTGCCATGACCGGCGCTCCGCTCAGTTGGCTCACACCTCGTACCACTGCGGAATTGCCGGATATGGTGATATCCGCGCCCATTCGCTGAAGTTCACTCACATGTATAAAGCGGTTTTCAAAAATGTTCTCAGCAATCACGCTCAATCCTTTGGCCGTACTCATAAGGACCATGAATTGGGCCTGCATATCAGTCGGAAATCCTGGATAAGGAAGGGTCTTGACATCAACGCTTTGTATATGCTTCGGACCTTGTATGCGAAGACTTGCTTTGCCTTTTTCTATAGTGACTCCAGCCTGCCGCAGTTTGTGAATTGAAGCCTCCAGGTGGGAGGGCTCGCAATTTACTATTTCAATATTCCCTTGCGTCAGGGCGGCGGCTACCATAAACGTCCCCGTCTCTATCCGGTCCGGGATGATGGTGTACGATATCGGGTTTAATTTTTTTACACCCGTAATGGTAATTACCGGGGAGCCCGCTCCCTCGATTTTGGCGCCCATCTGTTTCAGAGCATCGGCCAGGGCGACTATTTCCGGCTCACGGGCAGCATTGCGAAGTACGGTAACTCCTTCTGCCAGGACAGCCGCCATCATCAGGTTTTCGGTCCCTGTTACTGTGACGACATCAAGATAGATGTCGCTCCCTTTGAGTTGATCCGCTTTAGCCTCCACATAACCGTGGTCCAAGGTGATGGAGGCCCCCATCTGTTGAAGTCCCTTAATATGAAGATCGATAGGCCGGGCGCCTATGGCGCATCCTCCGGGAAGTGAAACCCTGGCCCTTTTCAGCCTTGCCAGGAGAGGCCCCAGGACAAGGACGGAGGCCCGCATTTTCCTCACCAGATCGTAGGGAGCCTCAAAATTCGCTAACCCGCTCGCATCAGCCTTGATCACGCCCTCGTCTTGCTTAAAACGAACGCCAAGGTCTGTCATTAAACGCTGAATAGTTTGAATATCCCAGAGATCCGGAACATTGTAAAAGGTATTCCAACCATCGGTGAGGATAGAGGATACTAAAATGGGAAGGGCAGCGTTTTTGGCGCCGCTTACACTCACGCTTCCTTGTAGACGGTTGCCGCCTGTTATGATAATTTTATCCATAACTATCTAATAATTAATGGTTTCGTAAAAAGGGAAATTGTGTTGAAAGATGAACGTCCAACATCGAACATTGAACGTCGAACGTCGAATAATGATGTCGCTCCGCTCCTCTTTTTCAGCCTGTTTCTTCATCTTTTCCCATTCAACATTCGATGTTGGTCAAACGCATCGTACGTTCCGTTGTACGATTCCCAGTTAAGCTTCATGTCGGTCACTAGTGATCCGGGAGGACCTTTACGGCACCATTCCACCATCGCCTTTACATCTGATTCATTACCTTCCAATACGGCCTCTACGGTTCCACCAATTAGATTTTTTACCCAACCATACACATTTCCCTGGCGTTTGGCCGCGCGTCGCGTTTCCATCCGAAAACAGACACCCTGCACACGGCCGCTGATAATGAGATGTGCTCTGACCTTTTTCATTGCAAGCCTCCCAAAGTGAGCGATCAGCCGTGGCTATGGCTATGTTCCGGCTTCGGCGGCTTTGCCTCTGCCAACCGTTGTTTGACCCAAATGATGATCTTGTCGAACTCGTTTTTCACTTCTGCCATGGCCCGCCCCCTGTGGCTGACCCCGATTTTTTCTTCCATAGATAGTTCAGCAAAAGTCTTTTTCAGGGGCGGATAGTAGAATACAGGGTCGTAACCAAAGCCGTTTTTTCCTCTGGATTCTGTTGTAATTTCTCCTTCACAGCGTGCTTCATAGGTAAGTGCCGGACCGGTTGGCACGGCAATCGATATAACACATTCAAAGGCCGCCGCCCGGTTCTCTTTGCCTTCCATTTCCTTGAGGAGCTTGGCAGTGTTTTCTTCATCAGTAGCTGACTCTCCGGCATACCGGGCGGAATATACACCCGGCGCGCCCCCAAGGGCTTCCACTACTAATCCGGAGTCGTCGGAAAGGGCTGGAATCCCCAGTATCCGCGCGGTAAAAGAAGCTTTTTTGTATGCATTTTCGTCAAATGTCGTTCCGTCTTCTTCTATCTCAGGAAGGGGGCCAAAATCATCCAGGTTTTTTATCTCAACCGGAAAGTCCTTAAGAAACTCTCTGATTTCCGCTGTTTTTCCACGATTTCGTGTTGCCAATACCAAAAATATTTTTTCCATTGGTTTCCTTTGAATCTTTAACTTCTTACGAAGTTTTTTTTATTTTTCTATAATTGTGACATCTAATATAAAATCAAGGCTATGTCAAAAGCTTTTGAAGCTGAATGGAAAATGTTTCAGATTCATTATTGCCGTGGAAAAGCGGAAAAAAAGACTTGATAATAGACCGGGTTGAGGTATTATTCGATTGATGATTGATGATTGATGATTGATGATTGATGATTGATGATTGATGATTGATGATTGATGATTGATGGTCTCTGGCCTCTGACTTCTGACTTCTGACTTCTGATCTCTGGAATACTATTCATGGAGGGGATTCTTGGAAAACGTTTTTGATATCTTAAAGGAACGAGGGTTTATAGAACAGGCTACAGATGATAAGGCGATCCGTTCTCTTTTAGAACAGCCGGTTGCCTGTTATATTGGATTTGATCCCTCGGCATCGAGTCTCCATGTGGGGAGTTTGGTTCCGATCATGGCTCTCGCCCATATGCACCGACACGGTCACAAGCCGATCGCACTTGTGGGCGGAGGGACCGGCTTAGTGGGGGATCCGAGCGGTAAGACGGAATTGCGCCAACAGTTGACCCTGGAAGATGTGAAAAAGAATGTCGAGGGGATCAAAAAACAGCTTGCCCGATTTGTCAATTTTGAAGAAAATGCTTTTCTTGTTAACAACGCTGAATGGTTGATGGAACTCAACTACATCAGCTTCCTTAGAGATATAGGCCGCCACTTCAGTGTCAACCGGATGTTGACGGCTGAATCGTATAAAATGCGGATGGAAACCGGCCTCAATTTTATTGAATTCAATTACATGTTATTACAGGCCTATGACTTCCTGCATATGTATAAGACATATGAGTGTAAGCTACAGATGGGGGGCAGTGACCAGTGGGGGAATATTGTGGCCGGCGTAGATCTTATAAGACGGTCGGCTCAGGGGTCTGCCTATGGTATGACCTTCCCGCTTATCACTACCAGCACGGGGGCCAAGATGGGCAAGACCGCTCAGGGCGCGGTATGGCTTGATCCTGAAAGAACATCTCCCTATGATTATTACCAATTTTGGATCAATACGGATGACGCCGACGTTGTTCGTTTTCTGTCCCTTTTTACATTTTTACCCATGGATCAGATTGAGGCCGTGCATCGTCTTGAAGGGGCGGAGCTGAATGCTGCCAAAACGATCCTCGCATTTGAGACTACAAGGTTAGCCCATGGCGAAGAGGAGGCGTTGAAAGCTTTGAAAGCGGGTTCCGGAATGTTCGGGGGACGGTCAATTGATCCGGCGCTCCTTCCCGGCAGCAAGCTTCCCCGCTCCAAAGAGGGGGACGATCTAAGTTCAGTGCCCACTACCTCTATAGCGTTTGACCGGTTAAGGGAAGGGATTCCTGCTTTTAAGTTGTTTCACGAGGTGGGGCTTTGTGCCTCTGGCGGGGCTGCGAGGCGATTGATTCAACAGGGCGGAGGATATGTGAACGGCGATCGTATTGATGGAGTTGATCACAGGATAACAGATAACGACTTGAATAATAATATGATTATTCTAAGGGCCGGCAAGAAAAAATACCATCGTGTCGAGAGGATTTAGTTTTTTTAAAAATAGTTCTTGACAAAACGAAAGGTAATCCGTATAAACCACCTTTTGTTGGCGATGCACGTCATGGCCGACAAAAAAATATATTAAAAAAACCTTGACAGAGAAGTTGAAAGCGCTATAATTAAGTGTTGCTTGAGACAGATGTCAAATTTGTCGAGGTTTACACCCCAATTCGGGGTAGAGTTCGCTCTTTGAAAACTAAATAACGAGTAAGTTTAGGATACGGCTCTTGTTAATTTTTTAAAGTTTTAAGGTTTAAACTGGAGAGTTTGATCCTGGCTCAGAATGAACGCTGGCGGCGTGCTTAACACATGCAAGTCGCACGAGAACTCTTCTGCTTGCAGAAGATAGTAAAGTGGCGCACGGGTGAGTAACCGGGTGAGTAACGCGTGGGTAATCTGCCTTCAAATTTGGGATAACATTGCGAAAGCGATGCTAATACCGGATAATATTTTGAAATCTTCGGTTTTCAAAATCAAAGATGGCCTCTACATGTAAGCTATCGTTTGGAGAGGAGCCCGCGTACCATTAGCTTGTTGGTAGGGTAACGGCCTACCAAGGCTACGATGGTTAGCTGGTCTGAGAGGATGGTCAGCCACATTGGAACTGAAACACGGTCCAGACTCCTACGGGAGGCAGCAGTGGGGAATTTTGCGCAATGGGGGAAACCCTGACGCAGCAACGCCGCGTGAGTGAAGAAGGCCTTCGGGTTGTAAAGCTCTGTCAAGTGGGAAGAAACTACTCGATGTTAACACCATCAGGTACTGACGGTACCACTGAAGGAAGCACCGGCTAACTCCGTGCCAGCAGCCGCGGTAATACGGAGGGTGCAAGCGTTATTCGGATTTACTGGGCGTAAAGGGCGCGTAGGCGGTTTTTTAAGTCAGATGTGAAAGTCCGAGGCTTAACCTCGGAAGTGCATCTGAAACTGGAAGACTTGAGTACGGGAGAGGGAAGTGGAATTCCTGGTGTAGAGGTGAAATTCGTAGATATCAGGAGGAACACCGGTGGCGAAGGCGACTTCCTGGACCGATACTGACGCTGAGGCGC
>JAFDAE010000276.1 GCA_019314005.1 Deltaproteobacteria bacterium
TTCGGGGATTGGCCCGATTCGTTTGATTTTCATAAAGAGATGGCCCATGCACAACTCAAGTACGATAGGCTGCGCCTTATGCACATCAAGTGGGGAGAGTACAGCCTTGCCTATGAATATGCATACAAATTTGGCAGCAGGTATTTTGCCTTCTTAAATTCGCGCACGGACATGAAAGAAGTCGCCGATGTTAGCGTAGGTACGACCATATTTGCCGAACGAATGAAGAAAGCCATAAGTGAAAATGTCAGATATGTCGATGCTATGCGAGCAAAATACGAGTACAAAATGAGGCTCGGAGGCAAGCTCTTTCCCATGAGGGACATATACGTCTTTCAAAAGCGAATTCTTTCAAGAGTACGGGTATATATGTTCCGGTTTCTTTCAAAGCTTCTTCATTTCTGCTACTACAAGATATGGTTTATGAGAATTGCCCCGAGACTTCCATTTCGCCGCCGTCCTCTCTGGCGAAGATGGATTCGATCTTTTGCGTTTTGCCAGTAGGTCCCGTTCGCTAGGGTGACGGACACATTGAACTCGAAGTGATACAGAGTTACCTGATATTTATGGATAGGTTCTTGAAATATCGAGGTCACGTTTCCTTATGTTGGAAACTGAGGTAGATCATGGTGAAATACCCCGAAGCAGGAGCAGGCTATTTTGCGGCCCGCCGGGAGCGGGGTTGGCACGGATGTTCGGGATTGGTGCGTCTCAAGGAGTGGCGTCATGGTTACATGGCTTCAGGACGTACTATGTACATCTGGGCAGGATTGCTATCCATCGTGCTTGTGACCTTCTCGGTGTTGGACAAGGTGATGAGATTCTTGCGCCGGCGTATAACTGTGGCAGCGAAATCGATCCATTGCTATGTAGCGGAGCTTCAGTCAGGCTTTATCGAATCGATCGGAGTGCTAATATTGACCTGAACGATCTTAGAGGTCGGATATCGGAAAATACCAAAGTTATATACGTGACGCACTATTTCGGGATGCCCCACCCTCTGGCTGAGATCAGGTCGATCTGCACAGACAGGAAGATTTATTTGATCGAAGATTGTGCACTATCTCTATTCAGTTCCGACCGTGAAACCAAACTTGGTTCGCTGGGCGATATATCAATCTTCAGTTTTCCGAAGACACTGCCCGTGCCCGACGGAGGTGCAATGGTATTAAACAATTCGGATTTGTCCGAAAATGCATGGAAGAAACGAAAGCCGTCGTTCCTGAGATTGTCGAGGAAAATATTGTCATTGGCAAAACGACATTTGCTATATATGTCTTCAGAGTCGGGTCTTTTGTATTCAACACTTTGGTCTCTCCTGAGAAAAACTCGATTCTCAAATAGTGACAGTAGTGAATCCGATACTTCGTTTCCAGATGTGCCTTCGAATTTCTACTACGATGCGAGGCTCAACAACAGTGATATCTCCGGCATTACCGAACGCATGCTGAGGACTTTTAATCCCCTGGAAATAGTTTCCAAACGCCGACACAACTTTGGCCGCTATTTGGAATTGCTTTCTTCGAGAGAAGGCGTGGAGCCGTTATACAGCGAGCTTCCCGATGGGGTTTGTCCGCTTCACTTTCCCGTGTTTGTGCCGGAACGCGAAAAAGTATGTAAAGAACTGAACGCGCTGTCGATTGACGCGACAGCATGGTGGTCCGGCTATCATCGTTCCCTGCCCTGGACGGAATATCCGGATGCTTGCTTTTTGAAAGATCATCTCTTAGTATTGCCGGTCCATCAAGACTTGAGTGATAAACATGTTGAATTAACCTGCGAAACGCTAATGCACATCTTGCTTTCAATGCCTGCAAGTCGTGCTCAAAATCGTGACTCTGTAAAAATGAACTCGTATGTTGATGCAAAGTGAGCTTAGTTTATGTGTGGAATAGCGGGCATCTGCAATATTGATCGGCCGGATGGCATCTCTTTGGAGACCATCAAGAACATGACGGGTGTTCTTAACCATCGCGGTCCGGATGAAGCAGGTGTATATGTCGATGATTATATTGGCCTGGGCCACGCCCGACTGAGCATCATCGATCTATCGTCCGGCGTACAGCCGATCCATAATGAGGATAAGAGCCTTTGGATTGTCTATAACGGCGAAGTATTCAACTATGTTGAGTTGAAGAAGGACCTGGTGAAGAAGGGGCACCGTTTCTATACGACCTCCGATACGGAAGTAGTACTCCATCTCTACGAGGAGGAAGGACCGGATTGTCTGAGCAAACTTAACGGTCAATTCGGACTGGCGATTTGGGATTCGAGAAAGAAAGAGTTGTTCCTGGCGAGAGACAGACTGGGTATCCGGCCGCTATATTACACGATCGCGAACGGGACTCTGGTGTTTGGCTCAGAGATCAAGGCGATCTTCATGAACAAGAATGTCAGGCGAGAGATTGACCCGGTGGCGATGGATCAGATATTCACGTTCTGGACGACCTTGGCTCCCAGAACCGTTTTCAAGGATATATATGAATTACCCCCGGGCCACTACCTCAGAACATCCAACGGCCATGTTACTATCAATAGACACTGGGATATCCCGCTCTATAGACGCTCCGAGCAATTGGACTCGGCTCCCGGTGAAATATGCAAACAGGTCCAGGAATTGTTGCAGGACGCAGTTCGGATTCGCTTGCGGGCCGATGTGCCTGTAGGCTGCTATCTGAGCGGTGGGCTCGATTCTTCGGGGATTTCTGCTTTGGTCGTGAAGAATTTCAACAGTGACGTAAGGACCTTCGGGATACGCTTCGATGATGACGGTTTTGACGAAGGCAAATATCAACAGATGATGGTCACGCATCTTAACGTCAATCATACCGATCTTCGAGCGGACAGTGACAGAATCGGATCTTCACTGCCGGACTGCTTGTGGCACTGTGAAAAGCCGCTGCTTAGAACGGCGCCGGTGCCGCTGTACCTGCTCTCTGAGGTTGTACGCCGTAGTGGCTATAAGGTGGTGCTTACCGGTGAGGGAGCAGATGAGGTTTTCGGCGGCTACAACATTTTTCGTGAAGCCAAGGTCAGAAGGTTCTGGGCGAGGTACCCGAACTCGCGGAGCCGGCCGGAGCTGATAGACCAGCTTTATCCGTATATATTTGATAATCCAAGACTGAAGCGCGCCCTGCAATCATTCTTTGCGAGGGGGCTTGACCGAACGAATGATCCGATCTTTTCGCACCTCATCCGATGGGAAAACACCAGCAGAATCAAGACGCTCTTTTCGCAAGAGTTGAATGAAGCCATCGGGCAATATGACGGCTATGAAGATGTCAGGCAGAGTCTTCCGGAATCCTACGAGCGGGCCGATGATTTCTCCAAGGCTCAGTACCTGGAGATGTCGATCTTTCTGAGCAATTATCTTCTCTCATCACAAGGTGACAGGGTGGCCATGGCCAATTCTATCGAGATCAGACTGCCGTTTCTGGATCCTCGTATAGTAGATTTCATGGCGAGAGTTCCTTCCAAGTGGAAATTGCTGGGCTTGAATGAGAAACATATTCTAAAGAAATCGTTTGAGGGGATTCTGCCCGATCAAATCACGTCGCGCCCTAAGAATCCGCCTGTTTGACAGTGACAAAGTGGCAAGGCTGTTGCGAAAAGCTCAGGGAATTGAGCATCTGAGCGAGATTGACAGTATGGCCCTCGCAGGTATTTTGTCCTCTCAACTCGTCCATAGTCAGTTTATCCGGGACTTTCCCGCAAGGCCGACGGCTTCTGTTTCTCCAACTCTTATTGTCGACAGGAGGTCTGAGGCTCTAAGAACTCTCAGTTGACGGTCCGCAGCCGCCGGGCATAGTCTGTAATTCATAACCGTATTCTGTGTTTT
>JAFDAE010000277.1 GCA_019314005.1 Deltaproteobacteria bacterium
TATAAATGTGAAGCAAGCAACCGTGAACCCCTGAACCGTGAACCGTGAACCTTAAACCGTGAACCTTAAACCGTGAACCCCTGAACCTTGAACCTGATCAGTTACTTTTTGAGCTTCAACTAAATCGAGGTGAATTATGCTTGGTAAAAAAACGTGTTCGGAACGTGACGTAAGGACCATGCTCGACGAGCACATCGACATGGTGGGAGCGGTTCTGCAAAAAGCGCTGGATAGTATCGAGCGCTATCTAAACGACAATATTGATGCGGCCAAGGTCAGCGCAAGGGAGGTGGACGACCTTGAAGCTTTAGCTGATAAGGTGCTCCGGCGGATTATTGCCTGTCTGCAGGGTGGGGCGTTCCTGCCTATCATGCGTAAGGATATTTTTCAATTGGCCTGCGCTGTTGATGATGTAGCCAATGCGGCTGAGGAGTTTTGCGATTTCTGTCTTTCTCAACGGCCTGAAATCCCTAAAGCCTTCAGGGAGGCTTTCTCGGACATCACCCGTGCCAATGTTGAGATGTTTCCTGATCTCAAAGAGACAATAGAGACCCTTCGGTTAGGACAATTCGGTTGGGTTGGGGATGATGCGTCTCCTTTTAAAAAGATCGCAGAAAAGATTGGCATCCAGGAGTCGGATATTGATGACCTGGAGTGGAAACTGACCAGAGAAATTTTCAATTCTGAACTCCCCCTGGCTAACAAAATGCACATTCATTCTTTGCTTACCCGTATAACCAAGATATCCGACCTCATAGAAGATGTAGCTGACCGAATCCAGATACTGATTACGCGAGAGGCGATTTAGCCTCATGTGGAAAATTGTCGGCGGGATATTTTTCGGGTGGGGCCTCGGGGCTAATGATTCGGCCAATATATTCGGCCCAAGTGTGGCCGCGGAGATGGTGAGGTACCGCACCGCCATCATTCTAACTTCCGTCTTTGTAATTATTGGCGCCCTGATCGAAGGTCCTAAGTGCATGGACACGGTGGGGAAGCTTTCCGAGCTTACACCCATGGCCGCGTTCGCTTGCGCGTTTGCCGCCGCCGTCACCATGTTGGTCATGACCTATTTCAAATTGCCGGCATCTGCCAGCCAGGCCATTATCGGAGCAGTCCTGGGCGCAAGCCTCCTCTCCCACACGACCGATTTCTCCAAACTTTACAAGATTGTTACATGCTGGGTTCTGACCCCGGTCGGGGCAATTGTTTTCAGCATAATCCTGTATAGGTTTTTTGCCTATGTGTTGAATCTTTTTTTTAAAGATATTTATCGGCGTGGTGTTTTCTTGACGATCGGAGTACTGCTGGCCGGGTGTTACGGCGCTTATTCCCTGGGAGCCAACAATGTGGCGAACGTGACCGGTGTTTACGTGGGGTCCGGTATGCTCAGCCCTTTTACAGCCTCTCTTGTGGGAGGATTGAGCATTGCCGCTGGTGTCCTTACGTACAGCCGTGGCGTTATGATGACCGTAGGAAAAAGGATTGTACCATTAGACGCCTTCTCAGCCTTTGTGGCCACCCTGTCTAATGGCATGACGATTCATGTTTTTACCCAGCTTGGCGTCCCGGTCTCTTCTTCTCAGGCGATTGTGGGGGCGATTGTCGGCGTCGGCCTTGTCAAAGGTTTGCGTACGGTCAGCGGCAGAATGATTGCCACGATAGGGATGGGATGGGTGACCACCCCCCTTTCCGCAGGGATCCTGTCCTATATGATTATAAGGTTCTTGTAATATATCATCCCACTTATCTTTTTTTCTACCATCAAAATTTATTAGAGTCCTTCTTGACTACAACTCTCTTGAGGGGTATATGTTGAACTCGCAACGTATGTTAATTTTTCCATTTTGGTTTAGATATGAAAAAGATCGAAGAAGTCACTCTTCTTTATGAAATTAGCCAGGCTCTCAATGTGAGCCTGGATCTTAAGAAATCTCTCTATAGGGTCATGGATATTCTCTCCGATTCAATGGATATGGTGCGAGGGACTATTACGATTCTTGATCCCCTGCGCGATGAGATTAGCATCGAGGTGGCCCACGGACTTTCCAGGGCAGCTATAGAGAGAGGGAAATATAAGCCGGGAGAAGGGGTAACGGGCCGTGTTATCCAAACCGGCAAGAGTTTTGTGGTGCCCAAGATCAGCGAGGAACCCCTTTTTTTGAACCGCACAGCCACACGAAGAAAATCCGTTCACGATCAGGAGCTCTCCTTCATTTGTGTACCGGTAAAGAAAGGGACACAGGTTGTCGGCTCCCTGAGTGTTGATAGGCCCTTTGATAAGCCCTACTCATTAGAGGATGGGGAGAGGCTTCTTTCCATCATCGCCACTATGATAGCCCAGCATGTCATTAATCTGGAAACCATCCACCTTGAGAAGGAGCGGCTAAGAGAAGAAAACCAGCGGCTCCGAGATGAGCTCTCTAATAAGTATCGTATTACCAATATTATTGGAAACAGCAATAAGATGCGGGAGGTCTTTCAAATGATCTCCCAGGTATCCAAGAGCAATGCCACGGTTTTGATACGAGGAGAGAGCGGCACCGGCAAAGAATTGGCTGCTACTGCCATTCACTATAACAGTCTAAGAGTAAATAGCCCCTTTGTGAAGGTCAACTGTGCTGCGCTACCCTCCAATCTTATTGAAAGCGAACTCTTCGGTCATGAAAAAGGGTCCTTTACCGGGGCGATTCGGCAAAAACGAGGAAAATTCGAGCTGGCCAACAAGGGGACACTCTTTTTGGATGAAATCGGTTCTGTAGACACGGACGTCCAGGTCAAGCTCTTGAGAGTTTTGCAGGAAAAAGAGTTCGAGCGGGTAGGCGGATATGATACCATCAAGGCGGATGTCCGCATAGTAGCGGCCACAAACAAGAACTTGGAGCAGGCTGTTGAGGAAGGAACCTTCCGGGATGACCTCTATTACAGGTTGAATGTCTTTCCCATTTATATGCCGCCGTTGAGAGAGCGCAAGACCGATATTCTGCTGTTGGCCGACCACTTTCTGGAAAAATACGCCAGGGAGAATCAAAAGGATATTCGCCGTTTTTCCACACCGGCCATAGATATGCTTATACACTACCACTGGCCGGGCAATGTACGCGAACTTGAAAACTGCATTGAGCGTGCTGTACTTCTGTGCGAGGAGGGCGTTATCCACAGCTATCACTTGCCTCCGACCGTCCAGACAGCGGAAGAGTCAGATACTCTGCCGACACGTTCTCTGGAAGGCGCCGTAGAGCATTTAGAACGGGAGATGATTATAGACGCATTGAAAAGCACGCGGGGCAATATGGCAAAAGCCGCGCGTATACTTCAGACAACCGAGCGAAAGTTCGCTTACACGACCAAAAGATGTGGCGTTGACTATCGTCTTTATCGCTAAATTTAGGTAAAAGGTTAGAGTTTTATGAAATCTATTGCAAATTTACTGTTTGAGGCTCGGCTGTTAAAAAAGATACCGAGGTCGGGGTATCATTTTTTGGGTTCAGGCAAAGAATCCGTGGCGGAGCACTCTTTTGCGGCTGCGTTTATCGGGTATGTCCTTTCCCGGATGGTCCCT